>CAYXFO010000471.1:0-3423 GCA_964464255.1 uncultured Pirellula sp. | reverse complement strand
GTACATCGCGACGCGCTGATTCTCGTTTGGCAGGTTCCCGTCGATTTGGTGATTCGTTCGAAGGAGATTCACCCTGAAGGGCTTCCGTAGAATTTGAAATTGCTGAATCTTCCTCCGACACGTCGGTAGCCGATTCCCACATGCTCGGCTTTCCCTTTCTCGAGGCAGGTTTCGGCGAAACAGTTCCAGCTTTAGGAGTGGTTGGAGCCTTTGCAGCAGGGGATTCCTCAGCCTGCGGTTCCCGAACCTCCTCGGGTTCTTTCGTCGTCACTCCGAAGAAATTGGCAACGGTGTCCCAAGAGGTCTTCAGTCGCGACTTCTCCGACTTCGGCTTTTCCGAAGCTACCTCGGGAGAAGCATCTCGATCGCCCGAAGAAACCGCGGGATTTTCTGCGGCTACCGGTACCGAGCTTTCTGTTTTGGGTTTTTGAGGGGCGAGGGAGGGGGTGCCAAGCAAGTTGGCCAGGGAGTTCCAATGATCGGACATAAAACGTGCGAGAGTCCTTCTGCTTGACGCGAGTGCTGGGCTTCCGAGACTCCCCGGAACCCTTCCACAAGCATAACGCCATCCCTAGGTTCTCACAACGAGTATCCTTTGATCCAAGCACCTGTTGTTGGCTAGCATTCCTCCGGCAACCCGCTATCCAAGGAATCCAAAATGGCAGGCAAGGCGGATTCCAGCATGTCCAACACGTATTCGAAACCGTGTTCGGGCCCTTGATAGGGATCCGGCACATCCCTAGGCCAACGAGCATCCAAATAGTCGCTAAGGAGCCGAACATGAGAGGGGTTACTTCGGGATATCAGATGAATTTCCCGGAAATTATCCCGGTCCATCGCGATCACTAGATCGTGCTCGCGAATCATCCGGTCGGTAAGTTGTTTGGAGCGTGTCTGCAAAGAATAGCCTCGGGCCTGGGCGGCGCGTTGCATGCACGGATCGGCGGGTTTCCCCACTTGGTAGTTCGAGGTTCCCGCCGAATCCACCGAAATTCGCTCCCCCCAACCCCGGACGGCGATCATCGACTCGGCGATCCCATGAGCCGCCGGAGATCGGCAGATATTCCCCAAACAGACAAAGAGAATACGTTTCAAGCGAGTCACGCTCCGGGGCAACGAGTTGTTCGGAATATCGGCATTATGCCGTTTTTATTGGATCGGAAAAGCTAGCTGACTTATGCAAAATGCGAAGACATGATGAAATCGCCTAAATTTACCGGCTTTTCAGCCAGTTTGCAGTAGATTCAAGCAGGAGAGTTGTGAAAATTGTTTGAGTGGCGCAAGGAATAAGCGGCCACCTCCGAACCGTCGTATGGGTGCCGAAGATTTCTTCGGGCAAGCACTCGGGTTGTCGTAGGTTCGGAGTGCGGGTTTTTGAGATACAGGATCTTTTGGTCCGTCCGGAGTTCGGCCATGGATTTTCGATTTAAAGTGAACGACTGGGTGGTATACACCCGTGAAAAGCACAGTCTTTCCCCAGGGCCACGGGCTAAAAATATTAGTCCGTCTACCCACGGCGACATGTACTCTTACGAAGTCGACAAGTATTGGGTAGTGAGGCAAGTGAACCAGGACAGCCTGATTCTGGAGACGCGTACAGGAAAACAGCACCGGGTCGCCAGGAACGATCGCAGATTGCGACATCCTTCTTGGTGGGAACGGCTCTTCTATGCGGATCGCTTCCCCCGCCGGGCCAGTGCTCCCGGTCGAGCCATGGCTAACCGCACCGCGTAGCCCTTGACGATTCCCGCACAAGGTCCGTATTCTTAGGACCTTACGAATCCAGGAAGCGGTACCTCCATTGGGGGAATGCTTGTGGCGGGAATTGCGGAATGGACGTAGCAAGGACAGCTGTCGCCGGCATAGCTTCAATTGGCAGAGCACCGCATTCGTAATGCGGGGGTTGTGGGTTCAACTCCCACTGCCGGCTTTGATCAGACTCCGAAAGTTTTTTAGGGAAATGACCGCATGGTGACACCCGGAATCGATATCCGCGAGATTGTACTGTCCAATCAGTCGTTCGGTCCACAGGACATCGAACGCATAATTCGAGCCATCGAAGAGGACTTGACTCAAGTCGCTCTGTTGCGAGATGCCGTCAGCGAGTTGCAACAGTCCAGCAATCTTTCGCCTGCGACGATGACGCGATTGGGGGTCAGCCAATACTTGCTCGGCAAGTTCCACGAAGCCGAACAGACACTTCGGCAAGGAGATGGCGGCGCTCTGGCGCAATACTACCTCGGGAAATCGTGCTTTCAGATGGAGCAGTACGAACGGGCCCTCGAGTATTACGATGCTGCGGAAAAATCCGGATACACGACCGAATGGTGTCAACTTTCTCGAGCAGAGGTCTACCGCTACATCGGAAAGAAAGAGGATGCATTAAAGCTCCTCGATAATATTTTCGGCCCTGTCGAACAACATCCTGAGTACCCCTACCAACGTGCAGCCACTCTCGCGGCGATCGGCGGGAATCTGCCTGAAGTGATCGCACTGTACCAGCGGGCCTTGCAGCACAACCCCAAGCACGCGGGCGCGCTTTTCGGACTCGCCGTCGAGTATGACCGCATGGGTAACGACCAGCAAGCGTTCGAACTGTATCAACGGGGTGCTGGGCTGATTCCTTCGCACGTTGGAACGCTCCTGAACCTCGGTTTGATGTACGAAGATCGCAATGATTTCAATCGAGCCCAGGCCTGCTACCGTCGCATTCTCGAAACAGACCCCAATCACGACATCGCGAAGCTGTATCTGAAGGATGCCGCCGCTGGCGGAAACATCCTGTACGACGAAGATTCCCAAAAGAAGAACGAGCGACTCGCTCAGCTTCTCAATATCCCAGTCACCGATTTCGAGCTTTCCGTTCGCTCTCGCAACTGTCTTCAAAAGATGGGTATTCGCACCCTCGGCGACCTAACCCGTGTATCCGAGCAAACGTTGCTATCGAGCAAGAATTTTGGCGAAACATCGCTCGTTGAAATCAAAGAAATGCTCACAGCCAGAGGGCTTTCTTTGGGCCAGTTCGCGCACGAAAAGCGAGAGGCGGAGCCACCTTTGGATTTGAGCGGCATGACTCCGGATCAGCAAATGTTGCTTGACCGACCGATCTCTGAACTCAACCTCTCGGTTCGTGCTCGTAAGTGCATGGTCCGATTGCAGCTCAACACGATCGGCGAATTGATCCGAAAGACAGGTGACGATCTGCTCGAATGCAAAAACTTCGGCGTAACCAGCTTGACCGAGGTTCGCGAAAAGCTTACCGGCTTGGGGCTGAAGTTGCGGGGCGATTGATCGACGTCCTCGATCCCTTGCTTCTGAACTGATGCAGCAGCGAAATTCTCGCAACCTGTAGCGATATCCGAGGGTCAGTTTTGCCACTTCCCCCCGAGGGCAGTGGAAATCTCTCGGAAATTATGCTCCATC
>CAYXFO010000470.1:2439-3431 GCA_964464255.1 uncultured Pirellula sp. | reverse complement strand
TGAAGCCCGTGCTGCAAAACCCTGGTTTTCCCAGGGTTTTTCGCATTTCTGGCCAGTTCCTTTGGAGTTCTGTAGCGCCCATGCTGGCTCGGTGCATGGCGGAACGCGGCGTTGTATTTCGCGTCGCGCACCCAAAATCGAGTCGTTTTTCGAGTCGCGCGAGTCGTCAAATCACTGGGGGGATTTGCATGTGTCAGCTTGGCTACAAAACACGCGGGCGGAAGGTGTAGGATTCGAACTAACTGTGGATCTCCTGATGCCCAGGGATTGTAACTACCACTCCATCCATTGATTGATCAGCTCGCAAGTGCTTGGTATTATTTCGCGGCTACCTTGAATAATTTGCTGCATCGTTGCCGTGTACGGCGGCCATACGGATCCTGCTGTTTTAGCGAACTCGGATTATCGAAGGACGAATGCGTCGACGAGATGAATCCTCTACAGAAAAATCCACTTCATCTCAGTACTTGACTGATCCTTGGCGGGGCCGCACTCGCGCTGCTGATGATCGTGGTTCCTGGCGAGACTGACAATCGCTACTACGCACGTGACTTTCAACTACAAGAGCATGGTTGGCCATTGGTTCACTTGTACCGTTTCGTTCCCAAGCCAAATTCCGTTGGGGAGGGGCGCGAGCAACTCCAGCAACGTTTGCAATCGTACCGCAATCATGGTAATCCACTCCCATTGCAACCCGTTCCCGGCCATCGCTATTGGACCAGCATTGAGAACTGGACGTTCTGGAACGGGATGTTGGCCCCGAACTGGATGGGTTGTCTGCTTAACGTATTGGTGTGTACGGCCATTCTGTTTGGAGTTGGTTTTTTCGTCGAACACCGTCGACGAAAACGCGATTCATTTTGGCAACTCTCGATACCAGAACTGCTTGGATTCCTTGCTGCCGTGGCCGTCATCGTCACCTTAGTGACCGAATCGGTTCGACAGATCCAACGCGAAGCGAAAGCTCGGCAGTTGCTAGTCGAGCCCCAAGC
>CAYXFO010000470.1:0-2429 GCA_964464255.1 uncultured Pirellula sp. | reverse complement strand
ATGAGTCAGACAATGATCCCCATGCGATTCCAGGCATCTCGCTTCGAGTTCATCGATGCGGCACCAGCGTGGTTGAGAAAACTGACAGACAACAGTCGGCTTCTCCAACTTCGAGTAGTAGGGACTGAACCGGTACCGCTGGGGTGGCGTGTGCAGGAAGTCCAATTCGCAGATCAAGGCCTGGGATGGTTCAAGAATGCCGCAGAATGTTCGAAGTGCTTGGAAAGCTTTCCTTACATGACGACACTAGACCATTGGAACTCCGGTAGCCAGAGCCTGAAATTGGTGGCGAATGCTCCCGCTGAAAACATTCGGCGCATGTCGCTTTTTCCAGCTTATTCTGTTAGCGATAAGGACTATCGATTTCTCGGGCGATTCCGCAATCTCGAAGTGCTTTGCTTACGAGATATCGACCTGGGTACGGTTCGTTTCGAGTTCCCGGTGCTACCAAAGTTGGTCGAGATATGTATTGATGATAATCGGGTGACACCTCGCGTGCTGGAATGGCTTCGCCAGCAACCGCGACTAAAACGCGTAAAGCTATGGTCGGCGTTTTCTATCGATGAGAGCCGATGGCGCGAGGTCCAGTCGGCGCTGCCGGGAATGACGATTCAAGATCGCCTTGGGGATGCTCATCCCTAGTTCACAAAAAGCTCGCTTGCGGGGATAAGAAAATCGAAGGCCTGATCTTCTTCGATCGATGGCGCCAATTGGCCGTCGTAAATCAGGACGGTTCGAATCGATTGATTCTTCGGCAGTTTAATCGCACCGATTTTACGGTCGACTTCCTGAATGACTGAGGTGCTGATCTGGCTTTTGAATTTGATTTCACACAGATAAACGGATCGCTTGGTTTGGATCAAAAGATCGATCTGACATCCTTGCTTCCGCTGCGTTTTGCTTTGGCGATAAGGGCCGGCGTAAAGAACTGTATGTTGGGGAATCCGAAGTTGTTTAAAGATCACACCCAGGTTCTCCAATACAAGATTTTCGAATTGAAGGCCCATGATAGTGTCCCACTGGTCGAGTTGTTCTAAGGCGGTTGACTTAAAACGACCTTTGATGATCTGGGCGCGATGAGGCTCGACGTACTTCAGATAGAAACGGAGGTAATTATCAGATAGACGGTAGCGCAATTGACGCGATGGAGAGCTTTTGGAATTGGTGAGCCCCTCGGATAACCTAGGTGAAACATCCTTTGTAACAAAGCCTGCACTGACAAGCTCAAGGATTGCTTGACTGAGGCTGCCTCCCCGCTCTCGACCGACCTTCTGACTGATTTCATCGACTCCTTTGGAACCGTCAACCAAAGCGTGTACGATTTCACGATAAGTGGGAGCTCGGCGGTGGAAGATATCGCTGAAGATGCTGTCGAACTCATTGAAGAGTATCCCGCTGGGATGGAAGCAAAGCCTAGCGATATTCTGCTCTGCCGTTTTCTTAGGATCTAGTTCCTCCAGGTAACGAGGGACGCCACCTGTGACCGCTAAGAAACGAAGCTTTTCGGTGGTACTGATTCTCGTTGCCGATCTTCCCCAGAACTGCTGGCACTCGGATAGTGCGAGAGGTGCCAAGTGGAACTTCCAAGAGCATCTACCGACAAATCCCGTGTTATTGAGAATGTTCTCTTCGATCCACGAAGATACCGATCCGCAAAGAACGACGACGGTTCGGTCCCGACGCGAAAACAAGCTATCCCATGTATTCTTGAGGTAACCCGCGAAATCAGGTTCACCAATACCCATCCATGAGATCTCATCGAATAAAACGACGACGGTTCCTTTAGGTGGCAACTGACTTGCCAGAAGCTGAAAGGCAGTTGACCAGTTATCCAGGGGCAATTGCGGTGCCTTGGACTGTTTCGAGAGTTGCTCGGAAAATGCCGTCAACTGCTCTTTTTTGGTTAGACCCGGACGTGGTGGAAGGCCCGAGAATTCGAAGAAGGCATTTGCCTGTTTGGCGCACTGCTGAATGAATCGGCTCTTGCCGATCCGTCGTCGCCCGTGGCATGTTACCAGCGAACTGTTTTTCTTCGCAAGGAGTTCACGAAACTCCGCTTGCTCCCGCTCCCGGCCGATAAAGGTGTTCATGTCGATTGGGTGCCTAACTTAGTATTACTTTTTTGGGCACAAGTTATGCATATAGGCGTTTTCGTGCCAGGATATAAAAACTTAATTCTGGCACCAAAGCGACATGTCGTCAATAACCGAAGACCAGTCACGGAAGTATCGCGTGCATTACTCGACATCATTCGGATATTGCGGCCGTATTTCGAACCGTTTCACTAAACATTGTCTTGCGATGCCACACCAAAAAGCTGACGCAATCGGGTAAGGATGCCCGTTGCCGGGCACCCTCCCCTTACGACCTAGCATCTCACCCCTCCACCATCACCTTCGCTATGCCGGCCGCCTTGGCAAAATCATCCT
>CAYXFO010000469.1:0-3440 GCA_964464255.1 uncultured Pirellula sp. | reverse complement strand
GACCGTTTCGTCTGGTCTAAAGTCAGGGAAATGGGTAATCTTGGAGATTGACGTGCACGGGGCAGCGACTGTACTGGAAGTTCACCCCGACGCGATCACGATTTTTATCCATCCCGGTTCCTTGGCGGAATTGGAACGGAGGCTGCGCAACCGAGGAACGGAGAGCGAAGCCAACATTGCGAGACGGTTGGAGGTTGCTTCGGAAGAATTGGCGATGATGCATCGCTATACTCATGAGGTGATCAACCAAGAAGTAGATCAAGCGGTAGCGGAGCTCTGTGCTCTGCTTCAGAAATACGATTTAGGGTGAGGTTCGAATGCTTGAAGAGTTGAAAGAAGAAGAAATCGTCAACAAGGTGGGTGGTCGGTTCAAGTTGTCGACCCTTATCCAAAAAAGATTGGTTCAACTCAATCGAGGGGGACGTCCCTTGGTCAATACCGAATCCGATGACAAGATGGAGATCGTCATCCAAGAGATCCTGCAAGACAAGATATTCTTGACCACCAAGGGTGAGTTGAAGATGGTCGGAGAGACGCCGGATCTCGGTGATCTTCTCGACCTGGATGTCGGAGATTCATAGCGGAGATGAAACCCAAGAGAGTCGTCCTGGGAGTCGCTGGCGGAATAGCGGCGTTTAAGTCTGCGAGCATCGCAAGCCGACTTGCCCAGGCCGGTCACTCTATCTCTGTAGTTCTGTCTGAAAACGGGACGCGTTTCGTAGGTGCAGCAACCTTTACTGCCCTGTGCGGTAGCCCACCTGTGATCGATGCCTTCGATCCCAGATACCCTTTGGGACCGCATATCGAGTTGGCGAACGGTTGCGAGCTCTGCATCATTGCCCCGGCTACAGCAAGGATTCTCGCCAGTTGTGCTCTTGGGTTGGCGGACGACCTGCTGTCGACTCTCTACCTCAATCTCGACTGCCCAGTTCTCTTCGCCCCAGCGATGAGTACACCCATGTGGAACGCCCCGGCGGTTCAGCGCAATGTTGCGCAATTGGTGAGCGATGGTCATCACATCGTTGGACCGGCCGAAGGTTGGTTGTCATGCCGCCGCACCGGTGTTGGGCGCATGGCAGAACCGGAGGTCATCTTGAGCGCATGTCAGGAATGGCTCAAGTAGGGTTGCCATGGCACATATCCTGATCACCTCCGGTCCGACACGGCAGTATCTCGACCCAGTGCGATATCTCACGAATGCGTCGAGTGGTCGCATGGGAACCGCGCTCGCGACTGCAGCCCTTGAACAAGGGCATGAAGTCACGATCGTTTCGGGGCCAGTGGAAGTCGATTATCCGGACGCCGCGAAAATCATCCGAGTGATGACCACTCTGGAAATGATGGATGCCGCTGCGATGGTTTTCCAAAAGGCCGATGGACTGATCGGCGCGGCTGCTCCCTGCGACTACATGCCGCGAAAAGTCGAGGCCTCCAAATTGTCGAAAACCGGTCAACCTCTGCAACTTGAGTTGATAGAAACCCCCGATATCGTCGCGACTCTCGGAGCATCCAAGAGATCGGATCAATGGGTCGTAGGTTTTGCGCTCGAAACCGATGACGTTCGCTTTCGCTCGATCGTCAAAATGTCCAAGAAGTGCTGTGATATGATCGTTTCCAATCGCGCCGATGCGATGAACTCCGAAAATAATTCCGTGGAGATACTCTTCACCGACGGTCAACTCCTTGAACAAATTGATGGACCGAAGTTGGAGGTCGCTCGAGGCATATTGTCATGGATCGCGAAACGCTTGATCAAGGAATCGCCGTGAGTCTGGAAGCTTATCCCAACATCATCATCCCCGAGCGCCCGCTCGATATTCTGGTTGTGGCACCGCATCCGGACGATGCGGAATTGGGGATGGGAGGGACTATCTGCAAGCTCATCAATCGAGGATGGAAGATCGGTATTGTCGACTTGACCGATGGCGAGCCAACTCCGCATGGCTCACCGGAGCTGCGTGCCGAGGAGACTCGGCAAGCGAACGGGATGCTTGGGAACCCTTGGCGTTACAATTTGGGATTGAGAAATAGATTTCTCGAGCCAACGCTAGATAACCGACGTTGTCTCGCAGGCTTGATTCGCCTAATCCGCCCCCGTTGGCTCTTTGCACCCTACTGGCAAGACGCGCATCCCGATCACACAGCAGCAACCGAACTGGTCGAGGCAGCACGTTTTTGGAGCAAGTTATCCAAGTCGGATCTCGCTGGCACCCCCTTTCATCCCGAGCGAGTCTTTTACTACTACTGCATCCATCTCAAACTGCATGCGCAACCAACATGGATTATGGACATCAGCCAGGAATGGGACATTAAGGCTCGTGCTGTTCAGGCTTATCGAAGCCAGTTCATTGCGGGGCGGGAGTCCGCAGAACCATCGTTCCTGGAGCGTTTTCGGGAAGAAGCCGCATACTGGGGTAAACTGATCGGTGTGCGATACGGAGAACCCTTCGCATCCAAAGAGCCAATAGGACTGCGAGATCTTGCACACCTCGTTTGACAAACATTCACCCCCGAATCTTTATCCGACTTCGGATCGGAGGCGATTTCTGTCCGAAATGTTCTGCTTGGGCACCGCATTAACGTTCGGCATCGCGGGATGTGATTCCAAAAAAACGCCAGGCCAACCAGGGAGCGGAAAACTCAAAACGGTGGCAACGACTGGGATGATCGCTGATCTGGTGCTGGCAATAGGCGGAGATCATGTCGAGTTGACTCAGCTGATCGGAGCGGGCGTTGATCCTCATCTATACAAGCCGATTCGAGATGACATCGTTGAAGTCCTCGGATCGGATCTTGTCTTTTACAACGGACTGCTGCTTGAAGGGCGAATGGCCGAATTGTTCGCCAGGGCGTCGACGGCAGATCGCAGAGTGCTTGCCCTATCGGACGCCATTCCGGTTGAAAAGTACATGAGTGAGCCAGGCACCGATGCGACAGACCCCCATATCTGGATGGATGTTTCCATGTGGTCGATCGCGACGCATTCCATTGAGCAAGTTCTGTCGACAGCACTTCCTGATCATGTATCGGAGTTTCAAGAGCGAGGCGAATCGCTTCGAAAACGTCTTGACGCTTTGGATCGTCAAGGACTTGCCTCCCTAAGTTCTGTTCCCAAGCATCAGCGTGTTTTGATCACATCGCATGATGCGTTTCAGTACTTTGGCCGACGTTACGGGATCGAGGTCCAAGGCATTCAAGGGATGTCGACTGCATCGGAGGCGGGTTTGCAGCGAATTCCGGAGTTGCTCGATTTGATTATCGCCAGATCCGTGAAGGCTGTCTTTCGCGAATCGAGCGTGGCTGGAAAACTCATCGAGGCATTGGTGGAGGGGGCGGCCGCACGCGGCTACCAGTTGAAAGTCGGAGAGGAGCTTTACTCCGACGCGCTTGGGCCGCGAGGATCAGGAGCCGACTCGTACATCGGAATGATGGAGCATAAT
>CAYXFO010000468.1:0-3445 GCA_964464255.1 uncultured Pirellula sp. | reverse complement strand
CTTACCGGAAAGGCACCATCGATATCTTCGCCGGTATTGGGATTTCTTGAACAAAACGTTGCACCGAAGTTGGCAGAGTTCCAAACGCCGTCAACCAGGACGGGTTGGGCTTCGCGGGTCGAAGTTTGCATGGGGGGGATTTATCCTTGAACGATGGTGTTGGTGAGGGTGCCGATGCCGGAGATGGTGATGTCGACTCGATCTGCCGGATGAAGAGTGAAGTCGCTGTCTGGGACGACACCCGTTCCTGTGAGCAGGAATGCGCCGTTGGGCATCGTGTTGTCGCGCAGCAGCCATTGCACGAGGTCTTCGAATTCGCGAGCCATTTGAGCGACCGATGTTTTACCTTCGAAGACCACGGAGCCCCCTCGGGAAATCGCGAGACCGATTTCAATCGACTGGCGAGTCGGCATGTCGGCAGCGAGCGTGATCCAGGGACCGAGTCCACAGCATTGGTTGTAGAGTTTCGCCTGCGGCAAGTAGAGGGGGTTATCCCCTTCGATATCGCGGCTGCTCATATCGTTGCCGATGGTGTAACCGACGATCCGACCCGATGCAGAGATCACAAGTGCCAATTCCGGTTCGGGCACATTCCAAGTGGCATCCTTGCGGATTCGAAGGGGACCCAAGTGGCCGCTGCATCGATTGGGGGTCGCTTTAAAAAAAATCTCAGGACGTGCGGCGGTATAAACGCGGTCATAGCAACTTGCCGCCGCTTCGCTCTCCTCCATGCGGGCGGTTTGCGACCGTTTGTAGGTGACTCCCGCTGCCCAAACTTCTTGATCGTCGATTGGTGGGAGCCAACATGCTTCAACGTTCGCAATCGGCTTCCCCTTGGTAGGAATGGACACTGCCAAAGTCGCAAGATCCGGGTGGGAGAGAAGCTGACTCAACGATTGTAGCCCGACCCTTGGGAGATCGAGCACTTCGACGTGCGAATTGATGACGCGAACTGTTTCAACGCCGTGAGCACTTTGGATGCGAGCCAAGCCAGTCATAGGAAAACCTTTGGGTGGAAGTTTTCCCAGATTATGGTGATTGATGGTCCCGTTGAGTAGATGACTGTCGCACGGCGAGGATGCTAATTGGACAACTCGCCTCGAAACCGATCCTCAAAGATTCGGTTACGGAGTTTATTCGGTGCAGCTCATCGCCCCCAATACTCGATCGCCATCAGAATGCAGGCGAAAAGCATGAAGAGATTGGACAGGATGAGCATCATCGTGTAGATGGAAATCGGTTGCTTGGACATGGCTACGATGCGGTTAGCGGTGGTGCTGGTGGCGATTGGTTGACAGATTGACCCTGGGGAAACTCGAGTCTAGTAGACTCGAGCTGCAACCTTGTCTCCGGCTTGGATGTAACCTTTGCGGAAACCAGGTATGATTTTGCCGACCGATTTGTCATTTTCGACGGTGCGGAGTTGGATCCGTCCAAGATAGCTGCCGTTTCTATAAATATCGAGCGTATGGCCTTCGCGAAGTCCGTCATCGCGTCCAACGGATACTTCGACAGACTGATCGTCACCCACGGCGAGAACCGTTCCCTTCAAGTCGCTTGGAGGAACGTCTTCTGGGTCTGTGATACCGGCGGCTGCAAGAGCTGCACCGCGTACTTCAGCCATCGCTTGATAGCGAGTGGACTGCTCGCGAAGGTTGTCAACTTCGATTTGCAGGTCCGTCCGCTTGCTCGCCAAGCTGTTGAGTTCGTCCGTCAAGCGAATCACGTTGCGGCGTTGGGAGTTGCGGTCGGTGATGATCTTGTCGATCTCGGTTTTGAGCAATTCATTCTCCCCCTCAATTCGCTTCAGTTCCGAGAGGGTTTGGGCTAAGGATTGGGTGGCTTGCGTATTCTTCGAGTTCAAGTCATTGAGTTGGGTATTGGCTTGCTGGTTCTTTTCACGCTCGGTGAGGAGTTGTGTTTGGAGAGCCGCCAGAGAAACGCGGCGGGCGACTTGCTCTTGGTTGAGTTGATTCTTGTTGGTTTCCGCGGCCCGCTTGAGTTCGTCGATCGTTTTATCTCGATCGGTAACCTCTTTCTTGAGGGTCACAGCTTGGGTACGCAAATTTTTGTGGGCGGCGTTGACGGCGAGCGCGCAAAAGAAAAATCCAACGCTCAAAATCAGCAACAACAACGTGAAAATCTTGCCTAGCAGTGTCATGAGTCAACCGAAGGGGTGGATCGAGGGGATGCGGGAAATGGCCTATCGACAGCCTGAACGCAAGCAAAACGCCGAATTTCGAGTATAGTTAGGTCGGAACAGCAATGTCAACGAAATCGGAAAATTTCACTTCAACCAAGTTCTCTTCGTCGGTCCCGACCAGCCTCCAGTTTCCCGAAAGTTCGCTTTGGCGGGTTTGGGACGGTTGTACGGCCCGCCTGTGGGTTGGAGGTTGGTTAAATGTGCACTATCCTCTACAGTAATCCATGGAAGCCGATTCCTGAGCTTCTCCAGGGCTAGCAGACACTGTGTGATCCGATCGACGACTCGACGCCAAAACCCCCAAACGATGAACTCTACGAGCAACGCGGCACCCGGCGGTACCTTCCTTCAACGCAATGAATTCCTGATTCGGAGACTTCACTCGTTGAGTGGTTTGGTTCCTGTGGGGGCCTACATGTGCGCCCACTTGTTGACCAACGCCAGCCTCGCAAGTGGCGCCGACGTTTTTCAAAACGCTGTCTACGCAATTCACTCGCTACCGTTTCTGCCGGTAATCGAATGGGCTTTCATTTTCTTGCCAATTATTTTTCACGCGGTGGCTGGAGTTTGGATTACCCAGTCTGGGCACTCGAATCTGAGCGCTTATCGATTGGCAGGGAACAGACGTTACACTTGGCAACGGATCAGCGGCTATATCGCTATCATCTTTATTTTCATGCACGTCTTCCATCTGCATGGGTGGTTCCATGTCGACTGGTGGTTGCAGACTGTCGCCGAACCGCTTGGGATGGCTCAATTCGACCCTTATAACGCGGGCAGTTCCCTGGCCAACGCGATGAAGAGTCTGGGCATTGTTTGGCCTGTTTTCTATGCAGTAGGTGTGCTCGCGTGTACTTATCACCTGGCGAACGGTATCTGGACAGCAGGCATCACATGGGGTCTTTGGTTGACCCCCAAAGCACAACTGCGTGCCAGCTACGCTTGCCTCGCTTTTGGAGTTTTCATCGGGTTAGCCGGCCTGACCGCTCTAGGCGCAGCCAATCGCACCGATGCGGTATCGGCAAAACTGACCGAAGACAAAATGTACAAAGTTCGTGAGGACGGTCGCATGATTAAGCCCGACGAGCACAAGCGAACCGATGGTCGTCGCAGCCATCGTCAAGCAGGCCCCGAGCCGATCACTCATTCGTCGGTCAACGGCGGGCAGTAGCCAGCATCAAGTAACTTACGAGATTAACGTCACAACTACGGAACAAGTCATGGCAAAGAATCGCGTTTTGG
>CAYXFO010000467.1:1340-3451 GCA_964464255.1 uncultured Pirellula sp. | reverse complement strand
GGACAATACTTAGCCCAGCGCTATTACCTCTCGCATCTATGCAGCTCGTCCCCAATCGTCGATCCTCGTCGGTGATCTAAAACTGGTGCATACCTACGAAGATGATCAATGGATGTTGTTCGATCTCTCGAAAGACCTTGCGGAACGTCAGGCCCTGTCCAAGAAGATGCCTCGCGAAACCCAGGAAATACGGAGCCAACTGGAACAGTATCTGACAACTGTCCGCGCTCAACTGCCGACCATCAACCCAAACTTCGATCCAAACGCAAAACCCGCAGAGGGCGCTACCAAAAGCAAACGAGGTGGCAACAAAACAGGACAACAGAAAGGCAAAGGGAAATAGTATGTGCGTTTTTTCCAGTCGACATTGGATGGGATGGATCGTCGTGGCAACCTTTGCCAGTTCCCCGTTGTGGACCAATTCTCCGCTATGGGCACACGAAGGTGGTCACGGGAATGCCGAGAACTCGCGGACGTGGTATCTCGCCAATGGATCCCACTTTCACGGCAGCTACATATCAGCCGATGATGAGAAGGTGCAGATCTTGACATCGAGCGGCAAGGTCCGAGCAATCCCGCTTGCAGACCTGAAGGATTCGACACGTACGTGGGTGTTGGAAAAGAGGAAAGAGATTCAGCGGCTCAATGAGAGCAACCAAAATGAGAGCAACCATATGGTACTCGTCGCGCATCAGAACGAAGAAACGCAACAAGATTCACAACGTCCTCCGATAGCGGATGCGTTCACGCCATTTGCATCTACGGTCAATCTCCGTTGGGATCGCGATTTTCTGTTCGTAGAATCCAATGGTATACCCGAGCACTCCATGATGGTCGGCATCCGCGCATGGCAACAGCAGGTCCCTTTGCCACAGCCTTATCGAGGGGACAATGCATGGCGTATTCCCTTGCATCCCGTTCCCGCGAAAAAACCGATGAGCGCGAACGGCAAGTTTCTTCGAGGGGCAATCGCGCTGGCCGTCAATGGCATTCCGATCTTCAATCCCCTCAACAACCGCGGCGACGATGCCTATTTGGTCGGCGAATTGGATGAGTTCGGTGGGCACTGCGGCCGAGCCGACGACTACCACTACCATATCGCTCCTATCCATCTGGAAAAGATCGTCGGCAAGGGACAGCCTATTGGATATGCGCTCGATGGCTATCCACTTTATGGCTATCAAGATCCCGCCGCTCCCGATTTCGCGCCGCTCGATTGGCTCAACGGTCATCGCGATGCCCAGGGAAATTATCACTACCATGCGACTCCGAAATATCCCTACATCAATGGTGGATTCTTCGGCGAAGTCGTCGAACGGGACGATCAAGTCGATCCGCAACCGCGTGCCCAAGGTGTCCGCGAGGCGCTACCGCCCATGCGAGGAGCAACGATCACCAAGTTCGAACAGAAGGATGGAACATCGACGCTGACTTATGAGGTCCAAGGCAAACCGGGAACGGTTCGCTACACGCCGCAGCCGGATGGCTCGTACCAATTCGTATTCACCGATCCGTCGGGCCGCACCAATACGGAGAACTATCGACCACGCACACGCGGCCCCGGTGGTGGTCGCGGGCCAGGTGGTGGTCGCGGGCTAGGTGCAGGTCGCGGGCCAGGTGGTGGCAAGCCACCGGAACCACCACCGAAGAAGCCAGATCCGCAGAGCAAAGCAAACGCAATCGTACTGTCCAGTTCATCGGTGGATACCAAAGGATCGTTGTCGGTTGAATGCAGTTGCGATGGCAAGGGACAGTCTCCAGCCATCGCTTGGAAAAATCTCCCCGAAGGGACCAAGTCGATCGCGGTCAGTATGTGGCACGAGGCTCCCGATCGCGAGAAGTCGTACTGGCTGGTTTACAATATTCCAGTGGACGTCACGCAACTGGAACAGAACGGCAAGGGGGTCGGGACATTAGGCTTAAGCGACAAGAAGCGAGCCGAATACGATCCGGTATGCTCCAAGGGCCCAGGCTCCAAGACGTATCACCTGACCGTCTATGCATTTTCGCGCACCATTCAATTGAAAGCATCCGAATTGAACCGAAGCAGATTGCTGGAGGAGTTCAAGGAGTTCGGCTTGGCTGAGAAGACGCTGGACTTTACCTACGAG
>CAYXFO010000467.1:0-1330 GCA_964464255.1 uncultured Pirellula sp. | reverse complement strand
AGCGCAAGTAGCCCCCGTCAGGAGCATGGAATCAGCCGCGGTTTCCGCTATTGAAGTTGCGTTTTCGTTTCAAGTGATAGCTAGCCGTCAGTGTTCGGCTGAGGATTATCACAACCCGACGCGTGAGCGAGGGACGCACTAGGGACGACGTCTCCAGCAACTCAAGTCTATCCCTCACTTCCGTTTCGGGTTGATATAGGTCCCCCTCTCAGCCTGGATCTCTCGAAAAATCAATCTTCTGATCTGGCGACGAAATCGACTCTGACGATAGACTCCCGGTCGCACAACGAGCCGAGTCAGCCGACATGCTTGAAAAGGAGTTCTTGCATGGCCAATCCGACGGTATCCGCAGTCGATCTAGAGGCAAATCTGTATCGACAGAAGCGTTATGAGGAGACCTATCAAACTCATAGCGATCCTTGGGACTATTCCTCTTATGCAGACCGTGTTCGTTTTCGAACGATCGCCGACGCGGCCCGCAACTGGTTCCCTGCTCCACGCCGCGCACTGGACGTCGCCTGCGGGTTGGGGCAACTGACGGTTTTGCTAGATGACTTCTCGGAGCAGGTATTCGCGTACGATTTCGCACCGTCGGCCGTTGAGCGAACGCGTGAGAGGTGCGAGAAAGCTCAGTGCCGCAGTGTTCAGGTCGAGGTGAGAG
Organism: uncultured Pirellula sp.; assembly: GCA_964464255.1. GTDB lineage: Bacteria > Planctomycetota > Planctomycetia > Pirellulales > Pirellulaceae > JBKCUI01. The sequence continues at coordinate 669 of CAYXFO010000467.1, read as the reverse complement.
ACGCGACCGATCCGGGCTATGAAAGTGATTGCTTCGATCTGATTCTGATGAGTGATATGGATATCAGTGGCAATCGAGACTGGTGGTGCCATGTACTCGCGATCCACAAAGGCTTTCTGACTCGAGACGGTATCATCGTCGCTTGCGGGCGGATCAAGGCAACTGGCCGCAAACAGTTTGATGAGAATTTCCGTGCGATGGGTGGTACCATACTCGACCGCATCTACTTTCACGATCGTTACTGGTTCAAAGCGAGGAGCGTGGTCAAGCGTGTGATGCCTTCTCCGATAGCGAAGGGACTTTTGGGGCGGCCGTGGTTCTATCACACTGCCAAGACTCTCGGCCGCCTAGCAGGCCCGATGGGCTCAATCCATTACGGCGTAGTTGTCCGTTTCTCATAATCTTTCGGATACCGAGCGGGTATAGTTCTGTAGCTTAACTCGGATGCCGTCACGTATCTTCTCGGAAGGATACAGTCGTACTTGGTCTCCTTCAGAGAGTCCCGAAACGATTTCGGCTTCGCGGGCGTTGCTCAGTCCTACAATGACGGGACAACGCTCGGATCGACCATCCCGCAATCGATATACCATCCATCTTTCCCATCTCCAAACAACGAGCCAGATGGCCGGTCATCGGAGAGAAGCAATCCCGGTTGGACAACATAAACGT
>CAYXFO010000466.1:0-3453 GCA_964464255.1 uncultured Pirellula sp. | reverse complement strand
ATTATCACAACCCGACGCGTGAGCGAGGGACGCACTATTTCCAAAGTTACATATTCCGGGGTTTTTTCGGTCTTCTTCTTGATATGAGCAATCCGAATAGGGACCCGTCGGGGCACCTCAATCACCTCGATGCGGACGGAAACGCCCGCATAGTCGATGTAGGGGACAAGCCTGCGACATCTCGAACGGCCCTCGCGGCCAGCCGGATTGTCATGTCGGTGGAAGCAGCCGAAGCGATCCGCCGCAACTCGCTCTCGAAAGGAGATGCCATTGCGGTTGCTCGCATCGCGGCAATCTCTGCGGTGAAACAAACCAGTCAACTCATTCCTCTCTGTCACCTTATCCTGATCGATGGAGTGAACGTGGATTTCGAGTGGTTGGATTCGCAGAACCTTGAATGCCGAGTTTCGGTCCGCTCTACCGGTAAGACGGGAGTCGAAATGGAAGCTTTGACGGCAGCCAGCGTGGCAGCCTTAGCCATTTACGACATGTGCAAAGCGATCGACCGATCGATGGAGATTCAAAGCGTTCGGCTCTTGGAAAAGACCGGTGGCCAACGCGGAGACTTTCATCGGTCTGAGTAGGGTACCATGGAAACAACCGAAACTTCCCCCCACAGGATGTTTGCGGGATCATCTGGAACAGCGATTACCGACCCGATGCGAGATGCGGATGCCTATCGCCTCGCCTTCTACAATGCCATTGATTGCATCGCCCCTGGCATGCAACGCGTAGAGGATCGAATCCGATCCGAACTGACCAGCAGCGATCCTCTCGTTTGCGAGATGCTGCAGTACGTCGCACTTCTGGGTGGCAAGCGGTTGCGACCTGCCCTGACACTTCTGTCTGCCCGATGGCTTGGCAAGATCACTGACGAGACGATTCGTCTTGCGACGGTGGTTGAGATGGTTCACACGGCAACACTCGTTCACGACGACATTCTGGATCATGCTTCTCTCCGCCGTCACAAACCGACCGTTCATGTTCGTTGGAATGTTCCCTCGAGCGTTCTGATCGGAGACTGGTTGTTCACGCACGCTTATCGCTTGGCCAATGAAGGGGACTCGACATTGCCTGGCCGGTGGGTTGCGATCGCATCCGAGCGAGTTTGCGAGGGAGAGATTCGGCAAGGGAACAGCGTAGCCGACTGGGGGATCTCCGAAACCGAGTACTGCCGCATGTTGGCAGACAAGACCGGAGCTCTGTGTGGCGTCAGCGCAGCCCTTGGTGCTTGGTCAGCAGGTGCCCCGCTTGAAGTATGCCGCGGGTTAGAGCAGTTCGGTGTCGAACTCGGCACAGCATTTCAAGTCTACGATGATTGGCTTGATGTTTGGGGCAATAGCCACAAGTCGGGCAAGACTCTAGGGACCGATTTGTCGCAACTCAAGCCAACCCTTCCAATACTCAGAACTCTTCAGCAGATGAGTCCCGATGCTAGGGAAGCATGGATTTCATGTGTTGAACATGATTCGCCTCATGCGATCGAACAAATGCGAAACTATCTGGAGCAGTACGATGCATCGGCATACACGCTCGAGTTTGCCAAGGACCTGATCCGATCTGCGACCTCCCGATTGGAAGGGATCGCTTCGAAACTCGGAGGTCACGACAGCCCGGCATACCAAGGGTTGATGGTGCTCGCTCAAGCATCAGTTCAACGAACCGGCTGATCGATCCTAGCGGCTCACTTCCACCTCTGAATGCACAGCATCCTGCGTACCCTGAGCACAGGGCGCACAGTACGTGCCTTGTCCGTTCCCTAACGGTGCTCCATAGATACCGGCAGTGATCGGACCTGGATCGACCCAAATGTTCTCCGAGTCGACCCGGATGGTTCCAAGGTCTTGGTCAAGGTTGCGCCGCTGGGCTTCGTAGAAGACCCAGACGTTGAGGAAATTGTTCTGCGCATTGAGCAAGTCGCTCAACGCCGATACGCTATCGCGGGCTGCAGTCGGCCCGGAAGCTTGATTCAAGCTCTCGCGAACTTGCCTCAAGTCTTCGTTGATCGTGATCTGTTGGGCGGCGATTCGAACGGCGTAACGCTGAAGTTCAAAGTTGTATTGGTTGTATCGAAGATTGCGGAGCTCCGATCGCAACGTCTGCCAGACTTGGTCTTCAAAGCGATAGTAGTTTCGCTTGGCTTGTTGGAAATCGATCAGCACCGATCGGTAGTTATTCCGTTCCTGCAGGCGTGTCAGCGGTGTATCCCATTGGAAACCTGCTCGCAGTCGACCAGCTCCTCTGCGATACTCGAACGGATTGCTCGAGGAGTTGACCAAATCGCCGCTGAAAACCAAGTCGAGAGAGCTTTCCAGTCGATCGGCAACGAACTCGATCGATCGCCAAGAATCGACTAGTGATGCGCGAGCGTTCATCCAGTCGAGGCGATTGACACGTGCGATCTCGACAGCCTCTTCGGGCTGGATATCGACTTCGGGCAACACAACGCTTTCTATGCGAGCCTTGGCCTGAACCACTTGGAGAGCGAGGACATCCTCGGCATACTCGGCCAGGATCCCTTGACTGGGAAGCACCACTTTGTCGCGAAGATTGAGGAAGCGTTCTTTGCCATCAAGTTCCTGTGGCGAATTCGCGATCGCTTGAGCGTCGAGACGAAGCTGTCGCAGACGCGATTCCCGATCGCGGAATCGCTCTTCGAGCTTGTTCAATTCCTCATGAAGAATAGCAGGCAACTGATCCATTCCTGCTGAGTCGAGCAGAGCTAGGTCGAGCGTATCGGTGGGTAGCAAACTACAAACCGTATCCCGTTCTTCCATGTAAATCGCTCGCAATCGCTGCAGCTCTCGCTCGCGGCGAGGAAGTACTTCGATCAAATTCTCGATATCTGATCGCATGTCTTGAATGTCTTTGCCGAGGATAGTGGTTCCTAGCTGTTCCAGTTGTCCCAGATCGCCATCGATGTTTCGAACCGCGGCCTGCGACTCTTGATTCCATGTGAGCGATCGAGTCTTGATGCCCGTTGCTGGATCGGTTGCGACCGGGCTCATTTCGAGCAGCCGGTAGTTGGTACTGCCGATCCGATCGCGAAGATCCGCGACTTGGTTGCGTCTTTCTTTCAGATCCTCGCTGATCAAGTCGAATTGATCGAGGATGGGGTCGTTGATTTCGACGCAGATATACGGGGGCAAACCAAGTGTGCTGACCTTGAAGTTATCGAGGGTTTGCTCAAATGCAAATTTCTGTTGCAACAACGCGGCCTGTGATGAGATCAGCGCCTGTCGAGCTTGGGCCACCTGGAGCTGTTGACTGGGAATCGTGTCCTGAGTCGGCGGAATGATGGTGAGTTGTTCGCGCAGTGTATCTTCGAAGCGCGCTAGATTCTCGCGCAGACGAGCAACGTTTTCTTCTGCGTTGCGAATCTGGACTAGGTTTTGAACCAAGCCCATGAAACCGCCGACGCCACCGACCGCACCGCCACCGGCGAAACCACCC
>CAYXFO010000465.1:1997-3463 GCA_964464255.1 uncultured Pirellula sp. | reverse complement strand
TCGTCCTGAGATGAATCCGGAACAGCGGGAACCTCTACAACCCCCTTGTCCTTGCCCAGCATGATGAATGGCGGGAGTGAACTGCCACCGGCACTGGGTTGATTGTAGATGTAGATGGCATCCAGGGCCTTGGTGATCCGCTGAGTGCACTCACCCAAATGGGCTTGAGAGTAGGGATCCAATCCGGCACCAGCTGCCAACACCGTGTCGATCTTGCCCTTGACTTCCTTGAGCTGTTGCAAAGAGAGCGAAGAGATCACCTTGTTGCTCGAGCTACCTCCAGGAATCGCCAAGTCGATCAATCGGTCGAGGTGCTCGCGTTGCAGATTGCGACGCCAGGAGCTGATCCGGGGCTTGCGCGGAGTCGCTTCCCCTTCGAACTTTCCATCCAGTTCCGACCAAATCTCGGTCCGCAGGCGATTCATCACCTCCGGCAACGTCACGGCATCTTGATCGCTCGGCACGAGCTGCTCGTTGTCGTAAACGCGTCGCAAGGTTGTTGGATTCATCAGCATGGTCAGCGCGCTGGCTTGGATGCCGAGGATGCGATCATGGATCGGGAAGGTGGATTCGCCCATCGAGCGAACACCCTCATCGGCCCACTTGTCGACCGTCAAACGACTCAGGATTTGGTTGGTCAATCCGAAGGAATCGTCGCGGAACGCATTGCGAATGACGAAGTCCATCGCCTTTCGCTGCTGCTCGGCAGGTACTGGTACCAACGAGGGACGATTGCCTGGATCACCCTTTTTATCGCGATTGACCGTAGTGCCTCCCAACCAGTTCGCCATCATGCTGATGGATTTGGTTTGTTCGCCTAGAGTCAATTCATAACCGCGACGGGCTTTGGCCCAGCTGTCGCCATCTTTAACAAACTTGTCGAGCAATCGCTCTCGATACAGCTTGACCAACCGCATTTGGTTTTCACTGTAGTCGAGCGGATCTTTCGAGTAATCGTAACGTCGAGCCAACGGATCGGGCCCGCTGGTGTCTTCGTCGGTACTGTACTGCATCTCCGGTTCGCTAGAACGCTTCAAGATTTCCGCAAGCTTGCTTTCGTCCGGCAGATAGCCATACTCGATTGCCCAGTAATCGTAGGGGCCGATGCCAATCATCGTGTAGTCACCCTTGGTTTCACTTTCGAGTTGATACGGCATATTGATCGGTATGTAATCCATCACCGATGCGGCGATCGTCTTCTGGCCTTTGACGGCGTTGGAGTTGATATCCTTCAAGGACAGGTAACCGGACGCCTTGAAGTTGTGGCGCAGTCCGAGGGTATGGCCGACTTCGTGGGCAACCAGATCTGCCAACAAGGGACCGATGAAGGACTCCGGCATGCCATCGAGCATGTCTTCCTTCGGCTTCTCGGCTTTCTTCTCTTCTGGTTTGCCACCCTCGGCAGGCTTCGGATCCTGCATCAGTTCGATGAGGTCCAAGGCCATGCGGGCCATCGACATATCCAT
>CAYXFO010000465.1:0-1897 GCA_964464255.1 uncultured Pirellula sp. | reverse complement strand
GTCAACACGATATCCGCATCGAGGATTTCGCCGGTGATGGGATGCACACGGCTTGGGCCGATGGCAGTGCCGATATCGTTGTTTAGCCAGCGTATGAAGTTGTACTGGACATCCTCGGGATCGAGGTCCATTGTGTCTGGGGATCGAGGGTCCTGGTAGAGGACTTCGATCGCGTCAGAGAACCCAACCTTTTCAAAGGCCTTGTTCCAATATTCAATCCCTTGCTTGACCCAACGTCGATATCGCACGGGGGTGGTGTGTTCGATATAGAAACGAATCGGAGTGACAGGAGGGCTAACCTTCAAACTCGGATCTCGCTTTTCCAATCGCCATCGAGTGATGTAGCGAACCCGTTTCTTGTCGTCATCGTAGCTTCCCAAGTCCGTGAAGTTGGTCACGAAGTAACCCACGCGCGAATCCGCTTTCCGTGGACGGTATCCGTTGTCCTCGGGAACTTCGCTCAGCGAGTAGTGAAGGGTCTGCAACTTGCCACCCGCGGTCACGACTTCAAACGCCAACTCCGTGTTCTTGGTGAACGGCTTGGCCTTCACGATCTTCGTGAGCTGCGGGTCTTGTATGCGAACCGAAGGACCGAAGAACTTCGAAGCCTGTCCAACAAACAGTGCGTCGGCATCGATCAGTGGACCACCGCGCGGAACCATCGCAACGATCGGCACATCGAGCAGTACCGTGTCGGTAAAGAGTCGCTTGACCGACGATTTCGATTCCGGCTCGCCGTTGGAACGGATATCCAATTCAGGGAGAATGAGCGCCAGACGCTTGTTGTACATGCGCCAATAAACGTAGTAATCGCCCGCTTGGAGACCTGCGAAGCGATCGCCGCTGCTGACTGTCAGAGCGATGAAGTATTTCTTGCTCATGAAATCTCTGGGGATTTCCAAAAGCATCTGACCGTCTTTGTCTCGCACCCATACATTGTAGAGGGAGCCGCGGTCTGGGGATTTCGATTCCACCTTGGTGTATCCCTCCGCAACTTTCTCAATCGGAGGATAGTCGGGTGCCGGTGCGGTTGGCTCTGGTGCTTGTTGTCCGACCGCGGGAACGCATGCTGCTAGCGCCAAGGCCAGCATCAGCCCGCATTTTCTTGCGTTTCGATCAATGCTCATTCGATGATTCCACTCAAGGTTTTAAGAAACGTACACGTCAAACATGGCCTCGACCGACCAACGTCTTCATTCTGACTAAGCTTAGGACGCGGTCGATCGATTTATTACCGGGGTGTCACGGGAAAGGAGAGAAGCTTCGGAGGTGCAATCCCTACGACTCCGACGCTCGGTTCAACCCGAAGACCCTACACGACCCTACGCCCGGAGCCCCCAGCTTTAACCCTGGAATTAGTGCATTATTAACAGCCGGTAAAGGTAGGTCTAGCGATTGGGGTGACTTTTCGGGCCATGGATGGGGTACGAATCGAAAGGTGAGGGAGCGGTCCCGAAGATGCAAATCGATGGCTAATTGCGTGAGTTATCGCTATTTCAACAGCGAAAAAGCAGGGCGTTGCTTCAATCTGTCGCGGTCTTTTCCGGACTCCCGAGTCGTTCCGCGATGACGGTATGACGATTCCAGGGTTACAATGCGTCTTCGACGTTCGAGCGAACCCCACGCGACTCAACTCCTGCTAATTGTTCTCCCAATGTCTGCAAATTCTTTGGCGTCTTCACGCAGTATTGCCTCCGGTTCGGAGGCGATGGAACAGTACAGTTACGACGATGCGGTAGTCCGAATGTTTGTGACTGCCACGATTTTCTGGGGCTTGATAGGTACCATCGCGGGAGTTCTCGTGGGGGTCCTGCTGGCAGCCCCTTGGATCGCGGACGGGCTCCGGAGCGACGTTTCCCCAATTCTGTCGTTCGCGCGACTTCGCCCACTGCATACC
>CAYXFO010000464.1:0-3470 GCA_964464255.1 uncultured Pirellula sp. | reverse complement strand
GGACAAGGTCAAGCACCCCAGTGAAGTCGTTAAGGAAGGGGACAAAGTCACGGTCCGCATCGAGAAATTCGACCCCAAAACCGGCAAGATATCTCTCTCGTATCGCGATTCGCAGGATGATCCTTGGAACGATGTTGAAGCGAGATTCCCAGCGGGTTCAACCTTGCGTGGAACCGTGTCCCGGCTCGCGAACTTCGGCGCATTCGTCAAATTAGCCACCGGCATAGAAGGGTTGGTCCACATTTCTGAACTGGCTCATCGCCGTGTGAACAACGTCAGTCAAGTTCTCCAAGAAGGCCAGGAAGTCGAAGTGAAGATCCTGTCCGTCGATCGCAACGCACAGCGCATTTCATTGTCCCTCAAAGCCACTCAAGCAAAGCCGGAAAATGCGAAGACGCAATCCGAGTCTGCGCCTGTCGAAGAGTCCCGTCGAGAAAGCGCGGTCCGAAAACATCAAGGACCGCTTCGCGGAGGCACGGGTAGCGGTGGCGGTGAATTGTTCGGACTAAAGTTCTAGTCCAACGTGAGCAAAGTCTGCGTTATCAATGTGGTTGGGTTGACACCGAGGTTGCTTCCTTACGCACCTCGAATCCAAAGCCTAGGTCCGCATCGCACTTGGCAACCTCCCATTCCAGCCGTGACATGCACTGTCCAAGCAACGCTGCTGACCGGAACCCCACCTTCGCAACATGGCATCGTAGCCAACGGGTGGTATGACCGCTCGACTGCCGAGATCCGCTTTTGGCAGCAATCGAATCACTTGATCGAAGCGCCGAAACTGTATGAAGGGATCGAAACCGCGAAGATGTTCTGGTGGTTCAACCAGCACGCGCCGGTCCGCTGGAGTTGCACTCCGAAGCCTCATTATGGATCCGATGGCTCGAAGGTCTTCGATATCATCGATGCAACGGAATGCGATCTGGTCCAACGGCTCGGTCCGTTTCCTTTCTTTTCCTTTTGGGGACCTCGCGCGGGATTGCCAGCTACACAGTGGATCGCAAAGGCTACGGCCTTGGTGATGGAACGCAACCGACCCGATTTGACGATGGTCTACCTGCCACACCTGGACTACGATTTTCAGCGGTATCCCAACCCCAGTATGGATCGGGTCCGCGAAGTCGATACATGTGCAGGTGAAGTTATCGATGCAGCGCAAAGGATCGGCGCGATCCCGATCGTGATTTCCGAATACGGAATCGTTCCCGTGAAGCGATCCGTTTCTATTCAGCGGGAATTGAGGCGACATGGTTACCTTGCAATTCGCAAAGGGCCGTTTGGCGAAATGCTTATTCCAGGAGACAGCCGAGCCTTTGCAGTTGTCGATCATCAGGTCGCGCACGTCTATGTCCAGAAAGAATCGGATCGACAGGCCGTCCGCGATTTGCTGTTGGGAGTCGATGGCGTCATGGATGTGGTCCCTCCCGAGGAACTGGATCTGCAGCATCCGCGAAGCGGTGACTGGATCGCTTTGGCGGAGCCCGATGCGTGGTTCAATTACTACTATTGGCTAAATGATTCCGATGCGCCAGATTTTGCGAGGTCGGTCGATATCCATCGCAAACCGGGATACGATCCTGCGGAGTTGTTCATGACCTCTTCCATGCGAGCGATGGCCAGGGTGATGCAAAAGAAACTCGGATTCCGTTATCGCATGGACGTTATCCCGCTGGACGCCAGCAAGGTCGGAGGTAGCCACGGCCTGCGAAACAGCCCTGAAGACAATCCCTTGATCATCGGCCCTGACGCTCCGGAGGACATGCTCGGATTCAAAGATTACGTGCGGAGCTTGATTTGATCGTCAATAGTCGATCGAGTCTTCATCCTTGACATCGACTTTCGTCCGAGCATGGCGCATCAGGGTAACAAGTACGGTGCAGTAATGATGGATCGCTTGCTTGTAATCCCGCGAAGCGGCAGCCTGTTTGCCTGCAGCCAACGAAGCTTCCAGGGGCTTTTGATCGATCTGGACACCGCTTTCAGCGACCCACTCCTGCATTTCCTTGATCAAATTTTTTAGCTGTTCTATGAACGCTGAAGTCGGCTTGCACTGAGCCTTTCGGTGAGGTCCTCGACCAAGTTTCGAGGAGCGATCCGCTGGCGACTCGGTAGCTGAGTACATCTTTACCCAGCCTGAGACCGCTGCAATGACGGCTGCTGCCAAGCTGATCGCTGCGAACGGAAATTGATAAGAGATCAAGAGTATCACGCTCGCCAACAAGCAAACGGCAGAAATCACTCCGAAAAGGATGGGGTACGCGGATTGGCTAGGTGATGGAGGTGTTGGAGACGATCCATGCTGGGTAACGATATCGTCCCCTTTCACTTCGCCGATGATGACCGTGACGTTGTCGGGACCGCCCCTGAGGTTTGCCAGGTCCACCATGGCTCGCACGGCCATATCGATATCGAGCGATTCGAGTAGAACCCCGATCTCTTCGTCGCTCAGTTGCCCGCTTAATCCATCGCTACAGAGGAGGAACCGATCTCCCTTTTGAACGGGAAATGGCCCTTCCAGATCGACCTGAACATTTGCATTGGGTCCCAGTGAACGAGTGATCACATTCTTGGGTACGGCATTGTTCCTAATCGCTTCTTCGCTGACCTCGCCGGATGCTCTCATCTCCCAGACAAGAGAGTGATCGAAGGTGAGTTGCTCGAGAGTTTGACCTCGCAGGCGATAAACGCGGCTGTCGCCAACGTGTGCTACGATCGCTCCTACGGGAAGGATAAGCAGTGCGCTGGTTGTGGTTCCCATGCTGCGGAACTCGGGATTGGCTTGGCCTCTCCGATATATCTCCGCATTGGCTTCCTCCAAGGCTTGAAGGATGGCCCGAACAGGGTCGCCGCGATTGAGCTTGGTATAATGATGGGGAATGAGGTCCACACTCAACCGACTCGCCAATTCTCCGGCAGCGTGTGCCCCCATACCGTCGGCCACAATCAACAGATGGCCGGAGCGTTCCCACTTTTCCCGATCATCCGCGAGCGTGATGCAGTAGCTGTCTTGGTTCGAGCTTCGCCGCATTCCGACATCGGTCACAGCCTTCGCAACGAAAGCACCACGCCATTTTTCTTTGGTCGGATCGGTCTGGTTGCTTGGATCAGGTAGTAGAGAATTCAAAGGATACTGCAGTCCGAATGGCAGAATGTGATAGTCGGTTTGGAACCCCAAAAACTTCCCCCAGGATAATCGAACCCGGGCGTGGAAGCTAACCCAGAATCCCCTATCTGCGATGGATTGCTTCCGACCGGGAAACACTAGCCTCGAGGGGGCGGCACGATACTGGGACGAGCCGAGGCACCTGGGAGTCGCCGGCGAATGGAACCAAATACATGCTGAGCTGAATAGGCCATTTCCGAGATAAGTTCATCAATTTTGTTCCGAAATATAGCAAATGCTCCTAGCGCTGGTATGGCGATCAGCAACCCGGCAACGGTGGTGACCAGGGCGGAATAGATCCCAGAGGCGA
>CAYXFO010000463.1:0-3475 GCA_964464255.1 uncultured Pirellula sp. | reverse complement strand
TTGCAACAACTCGGGTGGGAGCAGGGGTTTGGCTACGGAACCTTTACCGATCCAGATCCCGACGCCGAGCAAACCGCACGCAACGATCGCGCCGAGACAACCGCAAGCAAGAAACGCTAAACTGCGATTTCTCGAAGTTGATAAGACCTGTTCTCGAGGTTGATCCGAATTCGGTAACATCATCGCAAGGCTCCAATAGACAAGAGGTTTGCACGCGGTTCACGGGTGATGAGATCGATATACCCTTAACCTACCTAGTGTATCGGATTTTGATGGCGGCCACATGGCCAGCTTGAAAAATCCTCGAGTTCAAAAGGGTAAACAAAAACCTCGCTGTCCTTCGACAACGAGGTTTTTGATAACGATTTCCTGGTAATTCAAGAGCTCGCGTCAGGCGACTAGTTGGAGGCGATCTTGTTGGCTTCTCGCTCGCCGAAGTTGAAGGACATTTCCAATTTATCCCCCCCGATCAAGCGAATGGTCTTCTCCTTCGTTTCCCCTCGATAAGTCACTTCGATCTTGTAGTCTTCCCAAACCTCACCCGATTTGAGTTGCTTGGTACGGTAGACACGCGATGCTCCTTCGCTCTTGGTCGGATTATTCGCCAACACAACCGTCGCTCCTTCAGGAACAGACAACGTCAACATCGTCTCGACCGGGTCATCGGTTTTCGTCGTGTCGAATACGACTTCCTCGACTCCGCCAGCCCGAGCGATGACCGAACGGGTTTGTGTAACATCGTTGCCATCTACCTTGTAGGTCGCTTGAATATCGAAACGATAGGACTCGTTGAGATTCAAGTCACGGCTGACGAATCGACGCAGGCTTCCGGTCGAAGTAGTCGGTTTTCCGTTGACGGTGATCTTGGCATCCGATGGGACCGACAGTGAGATTTGGATTTCATCGCCTGGAATCGCACTCGTTACCGTGTCGTTCGCTGCGAATGAATGGGACGTGACAGATGTGGAGGCGTAACTGGACATTGGCTGGTATCGGCTGCTGTACACAGGACCGCTGTGATACCCACCGGAGGAACCTCCGGTCGAATACACACCACCCGACCAGCCGCCACCCGACGAACCGCTGCCGGTAGAACCGTAGTGGCCTACGCTTCCATGGCCGGAACTGCCGTAACCGCCGCTGCTGCCACCGGAAGAACCATAACCCGACGTGTAATAACCCGATGAACCACCCCAGTGGCTAGCCCGTCGTGCGACGTGCCGAGCATGAATGTTCGACAAGTGATTGTGAACGTGCGCATGCAACCGACGAAGCGGTCCCACATGGCCATAACCTCCCGACGAACCTCCGGATGAACCAGATCCCCCAGATGAACCGCCGTAATAATAGGCTGCTCCGGACGACCCATAGCCTCCGGACGACCCGCCGCTCGAGCCATACCCGGCCCAGGCAGAATTTCCAACCAAGCAGCAAGTTGTGGCAATCACCATTGATGCCAAAGACCAACGTACGATCATTGCTCTCATGACGCTCCTCTATGATCCGATCGAACAGAAAAACCAGACCCAGTACGGATGGGACCCTAGGATGAGGATATCTCAAAAGATGGGCGGTTCAAGCAGTCTGGGTAAGATTTGCGGTCTGGATTCGATTTGGCGTGGAAAACTTCTAAGGATTTTGGAGCAACGCCGCCCGGACCGTCTGCAGAACCCGGCTCTGGACATCCCGGAATTCGCCATCGACAAAGGCCCCAGCCGCCGCTCGGTGCCCCCCTCCCCCGAACTGCTTGGCCACTTCGTTGCAGTCGACATGACAGCGGGAACGGAAACTGATTTTGTGACCTCCCTTGAGCTGCTCAATCATGATGAATGCGACTCTTGCCCCTTCGATTGCCAGTGCCATGTTGATAACGTCCTCGGTATCGCTCGGCAGGGCACCTGTTTCCGCGAAGTCTTCTTTGCGCACATACGTATGAACCAATTGCCCTTGGCATTCCTCGGCGACTTTGGAAAGTATTCGGCCTCGCAATCGAACGCGACCGATCGTATCCCGTTCGAACAGATCCCCATAGATAGATGATGGCGACGCTCCCGCGTCGACCAGATCAGCGATCACGCGATAGGTAGCGCTGGTTGTGGATGCGAACCGAAACCAACCCGTGTCGGTTGCGATCGCGGCGTACAAAGCTCCAGCCATCGCTTTGCTGATCGGAACCCCCGCATGCTGAGCGCAACGAGCGACCAGATGCCCTGTTGCTTCCGCGCTCGTATCCTTGAACCACTCTGCTCCGAGGTCGTCTTCTCCGACATGATGGTCGATCACCATCTTGTGACCGCTAAAGCGACGCACAACATCCGCCATCGGACCCAACTGCGACCACGCGCTGGTGTCGAGGATGATCAAACAGTCCCCTGTTACCTCCTCCGGCGCGATGGATTCACCGAGGACGCGAATCGATTGCCTGGGATCGAGAAAAGTGAGAATAGGAGGGGTGGGGTGCCCATTGACGATCGTCACCTCCTTGCCCATCCCTTGCAGGATGCCAGCCATCCCAAGTTCGCTTCCGAGCGCATCGCAATCGGGGCGGATGTGACTCGTCAATATAAAACGCTGATGCGAGTTTAGACGCGAAACGAGTTTGTCCCAGGACACTGACATAAGGGAATGTTTCTAATCGCCATGCGATCGCTATCGGAAATGAGCGGGAATCAAAAATCTAGTTCGCTCCATCCTACCGCGTTTCGGGGAAACGGTGGGGTCACCTCCCCGGAAAAAGAGAAGCGGAGAACAAAGCCTTAGGATAAGTTCCGCCTAATCCCTCTCGCAAAACCGTGCCAATAAAAGGTGTCAGGTACTGCCACCCAAAATCGGATCAGGGCTCCACGCGGACGAGTCGCATGGTGGCCTTTTTCAGTTTCATCGACCCATCAACAGGTGTCAGCGGCCAAGACCCAGGCGACCTTGTGTCGCCTTGTGAATCAGTTTCTTCAGCTAGGGGAGCGTTCGATCCCATCGCTAGCTGAGGAAGCTCTGCCTCCGGTTGCATGGTTGTACCACGGACCTCCGAGTCCGTGGTGGTGACAGACGACGGACTGGGAAGTCCATTGTACGGGTAAGGGTTCGCCGTTATACGTGCCAGTCCCTTGCTAGCGATGAAGCCTAGCTTCCAGTGGCACAAGGCCACTGGGGAGCCTATGGAAACCACGCCCATCGCAAAGCCTATGGGCGTGCCACCCGGTCGCACGCGGAACGCGTTCAATCATAGCCGAGCAGCGCAAGCTGCCGGGTTGGACTGCGGCAGACTTCGCAAGGTTCAGTGCGCTTCAACCCGGACGCTTGCGCATTTCGGCTAGCATTCACACCCGTCGCAAAGCCTCCTAGCGTGCCACCCAAGATCGGATCAGATCGGATCAGGGCTCCACGCGGACGAGCCGCGTGGTGGCCTTTGCCAACTTCGGCGCATCAAGTTGTTTACATTGCCTGCCCGGCTTAAACCGATCAGCGTCCTATGAGC
>CAYXFO010000462.1:0-3505 GCA_964464255.1 uncultured Pirellula sp. | reverse complement strand
TCCGTCGTACAGGCAATCCACTCTGGCAAAAAATGGAGGGCGAAATAGGAAAGCCTAGGACAGATCGATCTTTTGCCCTCCATCTTTTGCCAATCGGGTTTCTGTTCCTGTCAGCATCTATTCGTGTTCATGAGTGGTTGCTGTTCCCCAGCTGCTATTTTTCTGCCCCATCATATTTTTGCCCACTCGCATCCCACTGCACCACTACGAGAGTCATCACACAAAACATTCGAGTGTCCCGCGACTTGCTACAATCATCCCGCCGGTTTGTTCTCTAACTCATGGCCCAGGAAGCGTATAGCCCATGACCTCGCCACCGCAGACCTTGCACAACCTGAATGCAAACTTTGCGATCGCGAACCGACTTCGCTTCGATCTCCACGCGAGCGGCTTGATCGTTGGTCACGTTGATAGTGGCAATAGCCAGGGGCAATTCTTTCTGCATGGGGCGCACGTCACGCATTTCCAACCCGCGCGAGCCTCTCATCCACTTCTGTTCATGAGTAAGGAGTCGTTGTTCGCGAACGACAAAGCCATTCGCGGTGGCATCCCGATCTGCTTTCCCTGGTTTGGCCCGTCGGCGAACCCAGGCGAGCCCGCTCACGGCTGGGCCCGACTGGCGAATTGGCAAGTGGCCAGCTCTAGCACGACCGATGATTCGGTAACCGTCGTCATGGAAACATCCCAAGGACCATTCCAAGTGCGTTACCTGATTCGAATTGGGGACACGCTGACGACTGAATTGACCGCGACCAATCAATCCGATCACGAGGTGACTTGCGAAGTCGCTTTGCACACTTATTTTGCCATTGGAGACATCGACGCTGTCTCGGTTCAAGGGGATTTGGAAGAGTTGCCGTTCTTGGATCAACTCACCGGCCAAACGCATCCCGCATCGCGCGAAGCCATTCGCTTTACCGAGGAAACCGATCGCGTGTATCAAGGCGAAGCGCCGACGATATTGCTCGTCGATGACGCATGGAAGCGAACGATTGAGATTGCCTCGAAGGGTTCTCATTCAACGGTGGTGTGGAACCCATGGATCGCTAAATCGCAGCGCATGGCTGACTTTGGCGACGAGGAATATCGTTCGATGGTTTGTATCGAGACCGCAAACGTGAAGGATCGCCGCATCGTCTTGGCCCCGAAGCGTGCATCGACGACCCGCGTCACGTTGAGTCTTCGGTAATACACCGCCACAATTTCCTTGAAAGTGGAACGGCGCAAGTCGTCCGATGAACCCATCCCGTTCGTCGATTGGGATTTCTTTTCTTTTGAGAGTGTAAAACTGATTTCTAGTCCGTTGTTGTGACAGTCGACGGACTGGGAAGTCCATCGTACAGGTAAAGCCTCTGAATCTGCCATATAAACGTACGTCGGTGCATCGACTTGTTAAACCCACAGCGAGAGGCCGGGCGGCAAAGTACCCACGCGAAATCTTGTTCTCATGATGCGATTATCGGGATTGTCGTCTATGATCAAAGAGACTTTACTGAGATCCTAGTATGGGCGGGAGAAAATGATCGTGACTGGTCCGACGAGAGTTTCGTTGCTGTGCGTCTGCTTGATAGCGACCTTTTCCGTGTCGGCTCCGATATGCGGCCAAGAGTTTTTTGAGCGTTTCGGGGACTGGCCACGGGATTGCTCGATCGAGGGGACGATCATCGTCAGCGATTCGGTTGCTACTCTGCTGGCAAATGGATTTCAACAGCGTGATGTTCGTGGCGGCCAGCTCCCTGCAAAGTTCCGCTCGGCGGTCATCTTTGGTGAGGATGCAGAGGCGATGGTGCTCGAGGAGGGTCTTAAGTCTCGCTTTGATCGGGTGGATCGTATCGCTTCGATCGGCGAGCTTAAATTGCTCCCTGCAGATACAGTATTGCTATGGTGCGAGCCTCGAGGGATCGCTGAGATTCCGGTGGCGGATCGGACTGCGATCAATGCGATCGCACGGAACCACCTGAGCGCTCGCGGAGTATTTTGCGCGGTCGGGATGGTGGCTGAGGGGATCGGAAAATGGACTTCGAAAACGAGTGACGCAGGGTGGGCTGTCGATCCCTCGGGAATGAATCTTTTTCCGGACGGTTGGATCGTATTCCGCGATGCTGTAGATGCAGCGGACGCGGCAGATGCAGCAAGAAAAGCAACGTTCGTTTCGCCGGATCCCACGCAGCGATGTGTGTCGGTTGCACTTGAACGGGGGAATGTCTTGGTCTTGAGTGGTCGCAAGGTTCGACTGCTGGGCTCAGGTTCGGCGACTGTCTCACTGGCGGCATCTGATCATCTTCCGGCGAAGACGCATCGGTTGCGCGAGCGGGATCGAGGTGACAGCAGTGAAGCGTCGTCTTGGCTCCTTGACTGGACGCAGTGGCGCCGGGAAGCGATCGAGCGAACTCTGGATCCGTTTCCACCGAAATATGATGCTGCACCGCGCCTGGCAAATGGCAAACTGGTGATCGTTGGTGGAGGAGGGATGCCACGAGGACTGATGCGTCAGTTCGTTGATTTCGCGGGTGGCAAAGATGCGGAATTGGTATACGTACCGTGCTTGGAAACTGAGGATGTGGGACAAGAAGCGAGGATGCTCGATGCATGGAAAGAGATGGGGGTCAAGCGTTGCAGTATGCTGCACACGAAGGATCGAAGTCGTGCGAATGAGGACGCGGCGTTTCTCGAACCACTTCAAAGTGCCACGGGGATTTGGTTGGGTGGCGGCCGGCAATGGAATTTCGCCGATTCGTATTACGGGACCGAGGCACACCGATTGATGAAGCAAGTACTGCAGCGGGGTGGGGTGATCGGAGGTTCGTCTGCGGGAGCATCGATTCAAGCCGATTATCTCGCCCGGGCGACACCGATCGGAAACAGGGAGATTATCGCCCCGGGCTACGAGCGAGGGGGGCTGGGTTTTCTCTGCGGAGTCGCGATCGACCAGCATTTCTCCCAGCGTAATCGTCAGCAGGACCTGCGCTCGTTGGTGCAAACCTATCCCCAATTGATAGGAATCGGGATCGACGAAGCGACCGCTTTGATTGTCCGAGACGCCACGGCCGAAGTGGTTGGCCAGGGCCAAGTGTATGTGTACTCTACCGATCCGCAAACTCAATCGTGTCTCGAAGAGGTTTATTCGAACGGAGCAACCGTAAGCCTGTCCAAGCGTGGGCAAAAATCGGAGTAATGTCGGTAGGGTGCCACGACCCTGAGGTCAGGTTTCAGGCTTCACGTTTCAGACTTCAGGCTTTAGGCACCAACAACGGCTGATTCCTCTCAACCCTCAACTCTCCACCCTATCTTTCTGCCCTTCCATCTTTTTGTCATTTGCTTTCACTCGGGAGCGCTCTGCGCGCTTCCAGGAACAGCTGGGACAGCGGTTCTACAATGGGCTCAACCCTCAACTCTCAACCCTCAACTCTCCACCCTATCTTTCTGCCCTTCCATCTTTTTGTCATTTGTCTTCACTCGGGAGCGCTCTGCGCGCTTCCAGGAACAGCTGGGACAGCGGTTCTAC
>CAYXFO010000461.1:0-3512 GCA_964464255.1 uncultured Pirellula sp. | reverse complement strand
ATATCCTACTGCAAGCCTTGAGCGGTGGAGATGTCACGGTCAATGGCGATATTCGCTCTGGATCAGGGCACATCACCTTGTCCGCGACTGATGATATCCTCATCTCAGCGAATATCTCCACAGGAGGAGTAGGAACCGTTTACTTGCTCGCCGAGAATGTTGGGAACGATAGCAATAATGGCGTGTTTATGGCGCCACCAAGCGTCATAACAACCCAAAATAGCAACATATTTATCGACGCACGTAATGGGGGAGATGTGGTTCTCGGTCGTTTGGATGCAGGTAGCGCTGGGGTTTGGGTCAACGCGGGACGGAACATTCTTGATGCTCAGGGGGATACGGTGGGTCTAGGACCGAATGGTTTCGCAACTGCCTCCGGGGTAACACGCGTTGTCAATCTTCGATCTGATACGACTGTTCTGCAAGCTGGCGGTGTTATCGGCATTGAAGGAAATCCAATTGACACGGAAGTCAATGTGATCGCTGCTGCAAGCAAGGATGGAATCTTCATTCGCGAGTCGAATCAATTGATCGTTGGCCAGATTGCGAGTTCAACCGTACAACGTGTTCATTTCAGGTCTGATACTGCGCCTGTAACTGTCAATCCTGAGTTTGGGCTGCGAGCTACTGACGGCCCGATTCGGGTGCTCACCGAGCAGCAAAACTTGTTCATCGATCGAACGATCAATGCGTCGCAAAGTGCTAATGCCTCTCCAGCGAATTTAGCAGACGATAGCATGAGCCGCCGTGAGGTGACACTGGTGGCCTTGCAAGGTGCGATAGAGCAGCGAGCGGGAACTTCGTTCTCGATCACAAGCGATGCGGCGATCGGGTCCACCACTCTGAATTTATCAGATACCTCTTCGTTCACCGTGGGTATGAGGATTGCGGTATGGGATGCCGACAGCGGACGACAGGATTTCGATGTAATCGGAGTAGGGGTTGGAACGATTCAACTCAATCAGCCTCTGACGCGTACCATCACCGCTGCGACGAGCCAGGTTTATCAGCACCAGGCTGAAGTGGTAGGCGAGGATCTCAAATTGTCCGCGAGGGACTATGCGCACGTTTACGATGCTTCGGTCAAGCGATTGTTTGCAGATACTGGTAACAATAAGACGCTCGACGCTTGGGAACACGTCAACATCAACGCCAGCCAACGCGGGGACGACTTCCTTATCGACCTCGAGACCAAGATCCCGGGATTGACCTTTACCGATGCGATCAAGCGTCAATACCGTTTTGCGGAAACATACGCGTCAAGCGGGTACTCGCTCTATATCGTCAACAACCTCGATATCCACGTTCAGGAAGTGACCGCAGGTATCAGCGCTTCACCGAATATTTATCTGGAAACACTTGGTCTCAAGGACATCACGGTCGAAAAGCCTGTCCAAACCATGAGCACTACCGGCACGGAGGGGGCGATAATCCTCGTGGCTGGCGATTCCTTGAAAATCACTCAGGGCGCTGGGCGATTGGAGACCTTCCAAAATAGTCAATTGATCGCGGACCAACTCGTGAATAACACCGAGTTGAACTCGCGGTTCTTCCACTTCATCCCGACACCTTCGGTTGTTCAGAATGGCGTCCCAGGTATACCGCCGACCTTCTTTACCACACAGACGATTCTGCCGATCGATCAGATAACTCGGGTCACCGATACGATCAACTCAATCATTACCGATCCTAAGCACGTTCTGATGCAAGTGGCAATCCAGTTTGGCTCTGCTGCGGAAAAGGGTTTTGAAAGCTTCATCGCCTATGCTGACAAGAATTATGCGTTGGGTAATGCTACCGACGGTAGCTTGGTAGGGACAGTTGGCTTGCGATCCCAGATCAATGGGATGGAAGTAGTTCAAACAGGGATATTGCCAGCGGCGGTGAAGGATGGTTCGACAACTGGTTTATTCGTCCGGCTCGAACCGTTCAATGCCGATTTCATTAGAAATTCGCCCGACAATACGTTCATCAATCATGCTTCCTTGCGACGCGCGAACGATTTCTTCATGTTCGAAAATGCGTCTGGAGAAACCGGAGATATCAAGGACTTGACGGTGCAAACCGACCGGATCGATGTTAAGCGCGACGCCTTCGGCTTGGCCAACACCGCCGCGCCCGATCCTCAGTCGCCGGTGATTCGACCGCCTCAGCTGATCATTCCTCCGAAGCTTGAGGAGCCGATCGTACGAATCGAGACAGCATCGATCGAATTCGTCAAGCTCATCGAGCGCCAGGCTACCGTAACGTTGTATCGCCTGTCTGATTTCGAAGATATGAATGAAGATGGGCAACCCGACGCGGAGGAATTACCAGAAATAAATCTGGTCCTCCAGAAGTTGGAGGATGCTACTGGGAAAGTGAAACGCGTACCGTTCCCAGAGGGTACTGATAAGACTTCTGTCCAACCCACTCAGGCGGAAATCAACCGCATTCGAGAAGCGTTGCAGCGCGATCCTGAAGCGGAAGTTGGGGTCTACTTGCTCATCCGAGAGACACCCACGGGCAAGAAAGAAATCATCGAGATTATCCCCATTCGGGATTCCGAGGCTCCGCAGTCGGACGAAAAAGAAGAAGTCAAGCCGATCGAGCCAGCACAGAAGCCCGCTGGAGGCATTCAGGATGGAGCGTTCTACGAGCCCCCCACCGGACAACGATTCGATGACATCGACCCGATTCTGCAGTCTCCTCGGGATGACGATCGCAATGACGCATTCAACCCGACAGTTTCCCTTGCAGTGATGCTGGGGGCTATTAGCCTGCGATCGACTCGCAATCCGGAATCTAAGCCTGCCACAACCGAGAGCGACGTTCAATTTGCTCGCGGCGCAAGACGCAAGCGACGGCGTGAAGCGTTATTGCAAGCTTGGAGTCAAACTCGAAATCAACATGAATAAGTATCCCAACTTGCTCCCAAGCAAGCTTGGCTTTTAAACACAATCACTTTACAAAGTACACACAGACGATAGTTCCCGGAGTTCGATCATGACCAATGTCCCAAACAACCAAAACCCCGAAGATCCTTCCGATAATGATCCCGATGAGATCGGCGGGACCGCTGATTTCTCGTCAGGAGACTTCGGCACGATCGATCCACTTCCTCATCCGGGATTCACGAGGGATGACAGCTCTTCCCAAGACTCTCCATCCGAGTTGCTACCGCTTCCTACCGCAACCTCGGATGGGATTCCGATGAGTATTGATGCTCCGGAGTCGTATCCCACCTTGCCAACAGGGATGGACTCTGCTGAGTCTCTTCCGACTATGCCGTCTGACTCGGAGCCGATTTCGAGCAAGGATATGGTAGACAGCCACTCCGAGACGGTGGACTTGAGCGTTAGCTCTCAGAGCAACGACCCATCCCAAGGAAGCTTGGTCTACGAAGGTTCATCCGACTCCGGCGAGACCAATACCGTCGTCTACGATTCCAGTGTTCCAGGCTCCGGCGCTTTATCCACTCTCGGAACCGTAAGCAGTGGAGGTGGTCTCGGTAGCGGTGGAAGTGCCGGGAG
>CAYXFO010000460.1:1811-3517 GCA_964464255.1 uncultured Pirellula sp. | reverse complement strand
CATCTAGGGGATGGGGTGCGAAAGATCAGGATCGGTGAATTCAAATCAGAGCTAAACGCAAACCCAGATAAGTACGGAATACGCCTGTCAACGGAACTTCAAGCACAGCTCAAAGCGAAAACCATTGAGATTTCAGAAGATGCTGATCAGACGGTCCAGGGGACCTATCGGATCGACCAGAAATCAGGGGCCATCGAGTTGACTTGTCGAATCGTAACAAGTAGAGGCCAGTCATTGCAAGCTTTGACAACCACCGGCAAAGATGAAGAATTTTTTCAAGACGATCCCGATCGTCCGCTTGTTGCGGTGCCGACTGCTACCCCCGGTAAGGATCTCAAACCCAAGAAGCTTCTAGCCGCAAGCGAAACACTTCTGGCATCACCGAGTCCCATCGTCCTTGATTTAGATGTGCCGGAAACCCCAGCAAAGATCGTTGAACAAATCACGACCGCCGAACCTGATCAAAACCTCTTTATAATAAAGGATGGCTATCTTGTCATGAAGGATGTGAATCTCGGTATTCGCCTCCAGGAAATCAATCCGAAAGAAGATAGGGATTCTCCGAATTTTCGCGGTGCAACGGTCACGCCGCGAACGATCTACCCTTTCTTCCGCCTCCACGAAGGCAAATTCTATATGATCGAATTGAAGAACTTCCGCACCGATATCGATCTAGGAGTCAAAGTCCTTTTCGATGGAATCGATAGTACCGCATTAAGCTTTTCCGAAAAAGAGCGCGATCGATTACTGCCGATTGTCCCTAAGCAGCAAATCGTAGGTATCTACGGTTGGTACAAGGATGAATCCAAAATGGATGCCTTTCGGATTTTTCTCGACGAGCAAAGCCTAGCATATCAGATGCGTACGACGGCAAGCATCGGAAAGATCCAGCTTATCGTGTATGCAGCGTGGGAAAAGAAACTGGCTAGTTCGATCTCACCAAAGTTTCTCAGGCCTAAAACACGTGGCGTGGGCGTAGGCGAGACAATGAACATAATAACGGAGAAAGCAGATGTGGAAATCGGCAGATTGATGGGGCAACTGGTTGTAGATTATGACACCGAACCAATGCCCGTAATTAGAACCCCAAGCGATACGGTAAGCATCAACTTGGACCAAGGAGTGCGATGAGAATCGCGAAGGGAGCCCGCTTCTGCATAGAGGTGCTCCAGATCCTACCGACAATCGAGGCAAAACGTAGGGTCTCGCGACAATAGAAATCGCGAGGCCTACTTCTCAAATAGGCCTGATTCTCGAGGAATTCCCGAGGCGTGATACGTTTTTATCGCCTTGACTCTGGGCCAGCTAATTGCCCCTCAGTCGATCCGCAGAAGATTGTCTCGAATTACTTCCGAAAACGACTTCCGGTCGCAGGGAATAAACCGCATAGAAGGTTAGTGCATTGAGTCGATTCCAACACTCGAGGTGGTTGCCACGAGTTCATGCGAACAGACTCGAAGGTTGTTTTGTGTTTCTCGATTGAATTGAATGAAGGGTGAAGGAAATGAAGCGAATCTTTTTCTCCTGGTCGTTGACTGTTGTCGGGTTCCTGTCTGCATTCCACGCAGGGGGGAATGCCTTCGCGGAAGAAGCAAGGGCAAAGCTGAGGGTTTTGGCGATCGGAATCAACGCCTATCAAACGTCTCCGATGAGTCAAAGTGGTTCCAGAATGGTGCCGCTGACAAACTTGAATTACGCAGCGTTCG
>CAYXFO010000460.1:0-1801 GCA_964464255.1 uncultured Pirellula sp. | reverse complement strand
CGTGGATCAAAAGCAAATCATCACGATGACCGATGACTCCTCGCCTGACATGCGACCCACATTCGAAAACGTCCAACGCGTTCTTCAAGAGATGGGCAAGCATCCCTCCGATGTTTGGATGGTTTGCTTCTTTGGGCATGGCGTCAAGATCGGTGACGAAAACTACTGGTGCCTGGCAGATACCCAGATCCGCCAGGATCCGGCTCGAGCTGATCAATACTCCATCGAAAAGGGATTGTCGGTTCAAGCCATCTTTGATGCTATGGCATCGGCGGATGCGAATACGAAGGTCCTGGTCACGGATGCATGCAGGCAGATTGGCACGTCCGAAGACTTATCGGACGTCGATCTTCAAGGAGTTCAAAACTATGATATTTCGAAGCACTTAACGCAAATGACTTCGGAACAACGCGTCGGCCAAAGGATGATCGTGTCCAGTTGCCTACCCGGCCAGGTGGCGCTCGAAACACCCACGATGAAACACGGGATCTTTGCTTACCATTTGATCAACGGCCTCAAGGGGGAATGCGATTTCGATGCCGGTAATCGCGATGGAAAAGTCAGTTTGAACGAATTGTTCTCCTATGCTGCAAGGAAAACAAGAAAGGATGCATTCGACATGGCAGGGCGCAAGCAGTTGCCATTTATCGAAGGAGCCCAGACAGATGAGGTTGTCCTGGCCTCCTTGGGTGAGGACACCGTAGCTACGCTGCGTGAGAAGTTTGCAAACGTATCCTTCGACTTCAAGGAGCTTAGCTTTCGACAGCAGCAAGCGCACGAGGATTTCGGTCGAGCTCTTGAGGCATTCAGTCTTCTGGATATCGGATCCTGCATCGAGTACTGCACTTCTGTGATCAATGAGATTCCTGCCCATCGGGAAGCTAGGAAGCTACGAGCTGTCTGCTGGTCATTGTCGGGAAAGACGGTTGACGCAATCAAGGAACTGCAGAGCATTAGCAAACCGCTAAAGGCCAGAGTTTACTCCAATTCGCAAACGATTCTTGGTCTGCGAGCTCCTGATAATCCCAATCGAATCATCGCTCCATTCGAAAAAGGAGACGTTCTCGAAATCTCAACGTACTCTGCAGCAAGCTCGGCTGATGCGGAAGGAAAATATCTTTTCGTCAGTCGAATGCGTAAAAAGGGATCCGATGAATGGACGGACACCAATGGAATCGCACTTGCAGACACCATCAAACCCCAAACGGACAACGATCGCATCGAGTTGATTCAGGACAGTCAGAAATTCTTCGGCAATGTACCGGTTAAGTCCGCTGATGAGATTCTACAGAGCCGTGGAGTTCAAGGTCGTGGAGTTGGTGGCGGGGGAGCCTTGCTAGGGTCGATTGGAAACTCGGATGCACTGACCACTGTGACTCGAGGATTGGCTCTCGCAAACGCAATCCAAACGGGTAGCCCCTCATCGATCATCACCGCTGTAACAGGAAATGATGCGCCGGTTGTGCGGGGGATCGAGCAGGGTGTCAACGGTAACTGGCAAGGTGCCGTACAAAATATCGCACCTGGAGCAGGGGAGGTGATGAATAGGGTCAACAGGGTAAGAGGCATCATCGGCTTCTGAACAGACCATGGACTACGTCTGAGAAATCCACCGAACCCGGAAACCTGAGAAGGGTCTCCGGGTTTCGTGTTTTCTGAGATGCAAGAATCACGGCTCCAACATGCGCTTGGCCCACCCGAACCATGAACTTAGTACAGGTTAAGCGATGACTCTGCATCTAGATCGTTGACTAGCTGGTCCGTTCGATTTCGAAACCTTTGCGATACTCGCGTGCGACCA
>CAYXFO010000459.1:0-3531 GCA_964464255.1 uncultured Pirellula sp. | reverse complement strand
CCATCGAGCGGGTCGGGAGCAAGTTGTCGAGCAACAGTTGGATCGGCTATGCGGCTGCTCGCAAAAACGACCAGTCGGTTGCGCAGATCAGCACCCGACTCGATGGTTCGATCGCCGACATGGTGGTCACGCTGGCACGTTCTTCGATCACGACTGGAGAACTCTTCGGTTTGGAGGTAGGAGACATCATCTCGACGGAAAAAGACGTACACCATCCGCTGGAAGTCGAGATCGCAAACCGGATCAAGTTCCTCGCCTCCGCTGGCTCCTACAAAGGGCGCAAGGCGATCAAGATCGAGAAGGTCGTCAGCAAGCCGCAGCCGTAATCGACTGCCTTGCGCGAACGGCGACTAAACGGCACCGGCGGAGAAACAGGTTCCGCAGTGCCCTTTGACAAGCACTTCGCTGATACGCGCGATGTTGTGCGAACGCCGAACAGAGGGGTTGGGCAGAGGCATATCTTCAATGCACGAAACCATCCCACAGTCCATACACACAAAGTGCGGATGGCTGCTGCGATCGTGGCTGGGGTCAGCCAGCAAAAATCTCCACACGTGATCTCCGAGTTCGGTACGAATCACCAAGTCGGCCTCGGCTAAATCGGTCAGATTCCGGAACACCGTCGCCTTGTCAAAACCAAGTGGAACCAACTGATCCGCAAGTTCGGCATGGGTCTGCGGTTTCGCCGATCTCTTCAGAGCGATGATCACCGAGATGCGAGCGGGGGTACTTCGAAGCCCCGCTTCCTTGAGGATGCGACGCGCTTCGAGCACGTCATCCGCTGGGTTCTTCTTAGGCTTCATTTTCCACCTCTTTGGACTCGGGGCACAAACATCTGGCCAACCGTTCTTTGGTCTCTGGGGCCCGAAGCTCGAGTTTGCCAAACCCGTACTCGGCTCCCAGATCTACGGCAGCTTGTTGGTGTTCAGCATAATTCGAAATCATCATGACGGGAATCGATTGGAAAACAGGATCTGCTTTCAGTCGCCGGATAATCTCAATCCCGTCCGAGTAATCGATATCGAGTTTCCGATTGACGAGCACCAAGTCGACATGGCGAGCTTGGAGAGTAGCGATTGCGTCGCTCCACTGATCTGCTTGCAAGACCTCCGCATCGAATCCTTGTCGCAGCACGGCGGAAAGAGCGGCGTGGTCGGGTCCGCAATTCCCCACATCGAGAATGGTTTTGGGCATAGCCGATTACTGTTTCTGTTTAGCTTCGATCAATTTGACTTCCAGTTCGCGCACCAGGTCGGTTTGCAAATACTGAGCCATCAGCGAACGTGTAGAATTGATCATCTTATCGATTCTCTCGACGACAGGGGCGGGCACATAACCCGATTCGGTCGCGAAGGCGCGGAGTTGGATCCCCTGAATTTGTGCAGACATTTCCTCGTAGTTTTTGACTTTCTTGAGTTCATCTACCAGCGCGGCCGCGTCATCAAGCTTTCCTTCGTCGAGTTTGCGCCGAATACGAGCCTCGAGAATTTTTCGGCGGGCTACGACATCGAGAACCTCGCCCTGCAGGCCTTTGAGAAATCCCTCGGCTTGCAAGCGGCGGCGATCGTCGGGCAAATCCGCTTTTTCGAGTTCGCGGTATCCGGTGATGATCGGTAGCCTCGCCAAGAGCGTTTCCCCATTTTTGATGTAGTACAGATACAGCGGCACATTGATTTGTACGGTGTTGGTGGGGGGCTTTTCCCGCTGCCGCTTGAGTTTCTCTTCCTTGGACAGTTCCGCCTCCTGGGGTGCTTCTCCTTCCGGGATAGGCTCGCCATTGGCTACGGTGCTTCGAGCCTTAGCGATCGACATAACGCTACTGTAGGTTGGTAACTCATAGGTGATTGTCGGAGCCTTGGTCTGCTGAACATCGATGATCCCCCGCCAATCGGTCCGACCGACCATCGTGAGATCTTCCGATCCGGGAGTCCGCAAATAGATCTCTGCACCTGGAACAACGCTCGAAGGCATTTGGCGAATGCCGAGCTTGAGCTGGCTGGCTGGGAACCGCGGCTGAATTTTGAGGGCTACGCGTCGTGTCCGGCGATTCTTGGCCGCTACCAGGGCGCCGCGACTGGCCGCGAAAATCGCTCCGTAGTAGCGAGCGGAGTCGATAGCTTCGGTGATGGCGATGTAGGTAAATGCCAGACTTTGAAGCTGAGTAGGATTGCCGTTGAGATCATCGCGTCGCACATAGGGAGCGACTACATCACCCAAACGAATATGGACTGGCGATTCGTCAGAGGTAGCCAAACCTGCAGCCCGCACGCGAAGTACAGCTGTCTTATTGTCGTTGTCCTCGATGCGTGCCATCGGAGTAAAAGCGCGGCGCTGAAGATAGGCTACCGCCTGAGGCAATTCATCGAGCGACTGAACCTGCATCGTTTCCAGTAGACCGATACGACGCACAAAGGCATCGAGTTCCTTGACACCGATCGTGATCGATTCGCCGCGGCGATCGACGGATACCATAACGATCTTGTCTTTATCGCGGAGCAGAGCCTCGGGTTGCCAAGGAAAACGGGTAGGAATGGAACGAGCCACTTCCTTGAACTTGGGGGCTTCGGATTTCGGAACCAGGGCGGCAAATAAATCACCGCTCTGCAAATCCTTGCGCAATTGCTCGGATGAACTTTGGTATTTTTCTGTCTTCACCTGCAAAGCTTGGAAGTTGGCAATATCCTTTTTCTTGCGTTCCAGAGGCGGCTGCACTTTTTGAATATCTCGTTCCACGCGAGCCTTGTCGCTCAACGCTTGATTGAATTGCTTGGAGTCTTCAGAGCTTCCAAGGGTGGTGACCCCTTTTTCGCGAAATTCAAGAATCTTCTTTTCGATCTCTTTTTTTTGTGCCAGCAGTGGCATCCATTTCTCCGAAAGCGGAACGATATCATCGTCGACGAAGAAGGGGATCATATCCCTCTGCAGAGCTCCGTATTCCAAACTCATCACGGCAACTTTGGGAACACGCTCCATAACGGAATCGAGTGTCCGGACACTATTCAAGCTCGCAGCTCGCGCCTCTGCGTCCTCTTTGGCCTTGAGCTCCTCGAGCTCTTTCCTGGACAGTTTCTTTTTCTCTTCTGCCGAGAGAACCTTTTGCTCGCGGCGCGGCTGAATTTCCAGAAACTTTTGCTTGGCTTCGTCCGACTTGCTGAGCATCAGCACGAGTTCTCGCGAAAGCATTTGTTCGACGGTCAACTCATCGAGGTGATAAAGGACCGAACCAAACAAAGCGTCTGGCGTCTCTGCCACTTCAGTTTTCGATGCTGCACCGAATTCGATCTCACAGCATTCCGCGATGCGTCGATAGAGATCCTGTTTCCCCGCTTCGTCCATACCCAACGATGGCGACATGCTGACCCAGACTCGAATTCGGTAAGGGGAGTATTCCCAGACCTCTTCGTTCACGGATTGAGCGAGCAATCGACTTGAGGAGAGACTCAAGCAGATGCATATCGCGATGACGATAGAGTTTCTCATGGGACGCGGTATCTCCATTTCTGGATGTCTTGGTATAAGCCGAGCGGTTTC
>CAYXFO010000458.1:0-3564 GCA_964464255.1 uncultured Pirellula sp. | reverse complement strand
AATCGGCCACGGTGCGAGTGTCTTCTTCGTTGACCGCCTGCCCTAGGCTTTGCAAATCCTTGCTCATCTGCAAGTCAGCCAGAAAATTAGCGCAATCGACCACGGTCACCATGGTGTCCAGCTCGGCGATCTCCGAAAGAGCCACTCCATCGCCCATTGCGAAAGTAAACGTATCGGCCACGGGCGCAGGCTCGGATATACCCGTCGATTCGATCAGCAAATAATCAAAGCGCCCTTCCTTGGCCAAGTTGGCTACTTCGACGAGCAAGTCCTCGCGAAGCGTGCAACAGATACATCCGTTTGTCATTTCGATCAGCTTCTCGTCGGTTCGACTCAATCTGGCATCGCCACCGGCAATCAACTGAGCGTCGATGTTCACCTCGCTCATATCGTTGACAATCACGGCAACACGCAATCCTTGGCGATTGCAAAGGACATGATTAAGCAACGTTGTTTTTCCGGCACCTAGAAATCCAGAGAGTACAGTTACTGGAAGACGTTTAATTTGTTGGCTGTCGATCATTCGTGGATCTACTCACTGTTTGACGAGACTTGTGCGATGAGGCTTGCAAGCTGCTCAAATTGGAGCGCGTTGGCTGGACGAGCATTCTTGTATCGTGGTACTGACGAGGGACGCATGTTGATCGCAACCACACCATGCATCTGCAAGCGTTCACGGAACATCGCCAGTCGTAGTGATTCGTTCGAATGATCGAAGACCAGATGGGTCGCGTGCCGCAAAGCTATCGCTCTAGCATTGATGACCTCATCTGGCTCATCGGCATGAATCTGAAGGACGCCAATTCGAACGCCAGGCACTTTCGCTGAAACTACAGCTGCTGTATCTGGATCAGGTACAACCACGACGATCGAACTCGGATCTCCTGCCAAGCTCGACAAAGTGGTAAAATTGAGTAGAGCAATCGCCAAGAACAATGAACGCCACATGGTAGCCTTTCGTTAAAGCAAGAGTTAATCACCAAAATACTGCACTTGCAATACGGTTGCAAGTGGCGGGCGGTTCGGTTATACTTGAAAGAGTGTGCTCGGTACTGAATTTGGGGCGAGCTTCCATCTTCGCCGCACGAGGAGAGATCTGTGACAGATAACGACGAATCGCTTGAATTGGTCAAGCATGCGATTCGCGAGGCTGGCCTAAGGGCAACGCCTGCACGAATCGCCATTCTGCAATTGCTTTCGAACTCCACATCGCCACAAACCCATTCAGTGGTTGCAGAGAAGCTCTCGCCGTTGGGTATCGACAGCGCGACAGTTTTCCGCAACCTGAACAGCATGACCCGGGTCGGTTTGCTGCGACGGGCGGAATTGGGAGACCACGTCTGGAGATTTGAGGTGGTTCGCGACAGACACACCGGGCACGATTCTGCACACCCACATTTTCTTTGCGTAGATTGCGGCGAAGTGACTTGTCTGGATGATGTTCAGCTCACCGCGAGCAGCCAACGCGTAACGGAACGCGTTGGAGAAGTCACCGAGATCTTGGTGCGTGGACATTGCAACCAGTGTCGATAGAAAGTCGAAAAGCGTTTAACGTCAGAGCCCCATGAATCTGTTCAACCGAAGACACCTGCGTCCAATTCTCATTTGTCTGACGGGGGCCGTGGTCGCGTTGTTTCTAGCTCAGGTCTCCAACGACACGCGGAGCGAGTGGTTTCGATCTTTGATTCGTCCCGAGGTTTTACCGCGATCCATAGAATCGAAGATCGGATTTATCTGGACGACAATCTTCATGCTGGCGGGCGTGGGAACGGCAGCAGCGATCGCATCGATGCACGAAGTGAGTTGGAAGCGACTGCAAGTCGGCTTGATCCTGGCCGCCTTGGTACTCAATATGTGCTACACCTACACGTTCACTCATCTCCACAACTTGTGGATGGCAACTGGTATCGCCGCCGGACTAGCATTGCTCTTGCTTGTCTTGGTAGCCACCACCGCGCTGCGCGGCGTTTGGCTTAGTGCTATATGCCATTTGCCCCATTTCGGTTGGGTTTGCTTTGCAACCTATGTGACAGCTCGAATGGCCGTACTCAATTGAGTTGTTCGCCTGACGGGCGTCCGGGACTTGTCACTGACTATTCGTGTGAGCCTTATCGGAACTCCTGCCATTCGGATAGTTCCTCTTCCCTCTGAATACGTTCGGCTTCTTCATCAACCATGCTTGCCGCGTTCGGGACTTGCCAACTCGGTAAGGGATCGGGCAGCTCGGTCCATGCTCTTGGTCCAGCCTGGAATTCGTCATCTGTTAAAAGCGCGTCGTCCAACAGTTTGCGGATGCAAATGTCTCTGCCACAGGCATCGGCTCAGAAATCCCGGTGGCTTCTATGAGCAAATAGTCGAAACGACCGGCCAACGCCAATTTTGTGATCTCTCCCAACATGTCGTCTCGGAGGGTGCAGCAGATACAGCCATTAGAAAGTTCGACTAAAGCCCCGTCTCTTTGCCCAAGAGACTTGATTTCTGAGCTTACGAGGGCGACGTCAATGTTGAGTTCGCTCATATCATTGACAATTATGGCGACACGCATTCCCTGCTGATTCGACAAGACATAATTTAACAGCGTCGTCTTGCCGGCACCGAGATAACCCGACAAAACCGTAGCCGGCAACTTAGTGAACATCTTTTGCTTACCTCAAATCTGGAATGCACTCATATTGTCAAGACGCTGTACATGCTCAGCCCGAGCGAGATTGCTGCTATCAAACTAATAACAAGCACTACCCCACCTGCTCGACGAGTCGCTTTGATTTGCCACCACATCACGAGCCCCGACAGTCCCCAAAAACAAAGTGTCAAAGCCATTGCATCAACTCCCAATGCCCATAGCCATTTGGTGTTCCATTCGCTCGGATAACGATGGCTGAGGTGCATGCGTAGAAGAAAGGTGCGCCATGAAAGCTCGACCGTAGGTTCTCCCTTGGCTCCGCTGACTTGTTTGCTAATTGGATTGAAAGACGCGTTCCATTCTCCATCTGCGGCTATCACGGAGAACTTTATATCGGGTCCGCTCGTTACAGTTGCTGATCCGGTTGGGAACCCCTTTCGCTGTAGAATCATCGGCGCTGCACGCCTTATTCGGTCGACGATCGACTCCAGGTTCTGTAGATCTTCTTGCTTTCCACGTGTTGCCTCCGCGCTGGTTCGCTCTTCCTTGAACAAAACCGACGTCGCAAAGGGTGCTACCGTTTCTGTTGGTCGCTTTGTCGTATTCTCGCGAATCAAGCCACTTTGCGTATTCGGATCGAATACGAAAAAGTAAGTGCGGGTCCCAGAATTGACCGTGGCGACAAACGTATCTCGCCCCGAATAGCGGATTGGAGATTTGCCAACAGTCCACTTTTCACTCGATATGTTGTGGGCATTCAGCATTCCGACGAGCTTCTCAACGAACTCGCTCAGTGGAGGTGGGTTTTCCAGTTCCGTTCCCACCATGTCGTGGCGATCAAAGTAGACAACGGGCGAATCGGAGAACGCATTTGGATGGTTGAAGAGAAAGCCAGTTACTCCGTAGAGCAACGCCCAAGGCAATAGGAACAAACCGAGATA
>CAYXFO010000457.1:0-3566 GCA_964464255.1 uncultured Pirellula sp. | reverse complement strand
ATTGACCGAGGCAACGACGCTGGGTGCGTATTATCAGACACAGCAGAGTTTCAAATTTAAGAACGCCATTTCATTGAACTTCCTGAATTACAATCCGAACATTGACGTCCTGATGGATATGCCACAGAACCTCGGCTTTGGGGTCGCAAACACGGCGTTCTTCGATGGAAAACTTTTATTGGCGATGGATCTCCTGTACAAGTATTGGGATGACGCCGAAATGTACAGCCCGGTGTACGACAATCAGTTCGTCGTGCAACTGGGAACGCAATGGACACAAGGTCGTTATCGGTATCGCGCAGGATATGTTTGGGCCGAAAACCCCCTCGATCCAACCCCGGGTTTGAATCTTGGAGGTGTTACGCAGACGGGCGGGTTACCCGTTGTCTATTACTCCCAAGCACTACTCGCCGTCACCTGTCAGCATCGTATGTCGCTGGGGTTGGGGGTTACCGACTTCCTTCCCGGTATCGACTTGGACATGATGGGAGGCGGAATGTTTTTCGACTCCGAGCAATTGGGGCCCTTCACAACCAGTTCGCTCGAGAGCTATTGGCTTGCGGCTGGTTTGACATGGCGATTCCGTCGAGGTTCATGCGAACGAGTATGCGCACCGGATACATTTGCGACAAGCAGATGATTGAACGAGAAGGTGAGTTGCCTGTGCAATCACATTAATCGATTCTACGGCGGAACGGTGAAGAGAGTATTCGCCAAATGAAACGCAAAGGACTCACTGCTAGGTTGCCTGCAAAGAGCAGTACACGTTGCCAGAGTGGCTTGAAACCTTCATCGATTTGACTCTCTTGGTTCGACGTTCCCCAGACCCACACAGCGAACCGCGATAGTGCACGCACAGGGGCGAGCAGAGTTCGCTCGACCGCCCAGACGAACCAGATACTTGATTCCGAGAGCG
Organism: uncultured Pirellula sp.; assembly: GCA_964464255.1. Taxonomy (GTDB): domain Bacteria; phylum Planctomycetota; class Planctomycetia; order Pirellulales; family Pirellulaceae; genus JBKCUI01. Next base: position 2,650 of record CAYXFO010000457.1, on the reverse strand, counting down.
CGTTAAGCGGGACGATCAGCATTCGATCTACCGCCCATTCGATCCAAACGCTGAGGTTCGATAGAAAACGAAAAGGGAACAGGAACGCATCGACGATGCGTTCCCACAAAGGGGGCTTGAGAGGCATGACTTGGCGTAGGGGCGAAACAAAGGGGCGACAGACGGCGATTTTAGGCCCTTTTATCGTATCCCGGCCATGCGTGAGTACAACACGAAGAGCGTTGGAAATTTTGGAATTTGGGCCTGATTAGGCTCGATTCCAGCCGAGGCTCCTGAATTGCAACCAGCGTACTCTTCATTTAGAAGTCTTTGTCTGCGATAGCTGATCTGCTTGGGCCTGGTAGGATTTCGCTAGGCTTTTGTTCCCCAAAGCCTCGTAGGCTTTTGCTAGTTTAGAACAAAGCTTGCCTCGCTCTTCCTGCGGCATACCCGGCAGAGCGCTCTCCAGTTCCGTGATCGCCCGATTCGTATCTCCGTTCATAAGCAGAAGCGTTCCCAGTGTGTCGCGGTAGCTAGGCATGTTTGGGAGCGCCGCGACGGCTTCCTCTGATAGTTTGATCGCGCGTTCGAGTTGCGTTGGGTCTCGTTCGGCTAGCAACCATGCAAGATTGTTTTTTGCCAGGTGAATCGTGGGATCGAGTTCCAAAGTTCGTTCGAGCAGTTTCTGTGCATCATCGATTCTCTGATCGATGATCGCGACAATACTGAGGGACAATTGGATCAGTGGGCTAGCGGGATTCGCTTTGCTCTTTTGTTCCAAGAGGGTGCGGATTTTCTCTTGGTTTTCAGGTCTCATGTCACCGTACAGATGGACCATCCGGTCGACCGCGAAGTCCTCTTGATCGGGGTAAGACATAACGAGCAAGATTTGTTCCAAGAGCTCGTTGTCGCTTCGTTTGGATTCCTGCATTGACAGCAGCCTCGCTCGCTCCAACGCGCCCTTGGCTTGCTTCATTTCCATACTGTTGGGATGGAAGCCTGCGCCGACCTGAATGGTCTGCTCTGCCTCATCGAACTGCTGCAATCTCACCAATGCCTCGATCAATCGAATTCGCAACGGTATCGAAAGGGGGTCTTCGCTGAGTTTTCTTCGGAAGCTGTCGCGAGCGAGGATCAATGCCTGTTGTGCATTCTTGCCATCTTTGCGCGCGATCATGATGTTGGCGATGGAGAGCCAGTGGTCCGGGTTCAGCTTGGCTGCCAGCTGGAGGCTTCGGATCCAATCGACGAACTGCTGAGAAGCTTGGAAGTAGCTAGCTCTTGCCAGGGCGAGTCGCTCATCCTTGCGATCATTGCTATGGCTCAAATGCCATCGAAGAGGATCCAGCAGACGTTGATCGCCACCGCGAGCTATCATGCTCGCATATGCAATCGCTCGTTGGGCATGCGCTGGAGCGTAGCCCGGGGAATCATTGGGTGCCAGTGCTTCCAGAATCGCATTGGCTCGCTCTAGGTCATTGTCAGCCGCGAGCAATTTGCAATAACGAAAAGTGGTTTCGGGGGATCCTTTCTCGCCGAATTGAATCAATCGCGATGCGTAGAGTTTTGCTGAATCGTACTCCTTGCTCCTCTCTGATTTCTCGAACGCGTCAGAGTACAAGGCCTTCGATTTATTCGCTTCGATGGCTTGCACGATCAACATTCCAACCACAAGCAGAACACCCATCATTGCGGGCAAGCCGAAAAGCAAATGCTTTCGGAGTTGCGGCTCATGGAGCCAACCCGAGAACGGGTGTGCAATAACCAGTCGAAAAAGATTTGCTAAACTCGCTAAGACGTAGAACGGCAAGAGAAGCGTTCTCTTCCATAGCGGAGTAGGCTCTTCGCTACTGTCGATTTGGATTTCGCTGTTTGCAACCAGTCCGATCCATACGCCGACTTCCGACAGCGCGCAAAATGGGGCGAGTAATGCGTCGACGATGCGTTGCAAAATAGTGCGTTTCTTGCGAGGCATGGCGTGTCGATAGTGCGAGAAGTCGAGCGCGTGTTCGGAAGATTCCATCCTACCCCGACAGGGAGTTCTCACAATGCGAAGAAATCAAGAAATTCGGTACTTTAGACCGTTCTATTGCGCATAACCGCTCGCAGCCTCAAGACTGGAACGGAGTTTTTCCCTCCCAATCTGCTCGACGAGCGAGTCCCACTCCTTGCGACAACGGGAAAAGCGTTCTGCAGCGCTTTCGGGATCTCGAAAGATGTCGATCAGCGTGTCTTCTAAGAGCACCAGAAATCGGTCAGATCCGAGAAACCGAGGGGTCAATTCCATCGACAGGCCTGTCGGATCCGACTTTTGAAGCGTTTGATAGTCGCGGTAGTCCTCGCGCACTCGATTGCGGTCGTCTTCGATTTCGAGCAGTTCTACCGTTGGGGACTTGGTCTGAAAGGCAATACGCTGATCCTCCGCGGCCAGCCAGATGAGAAACTCAGTCGCGTTTGCAGATTGACGCGTCCGCCCGCCAATAGAAGCCATCAAACCGGAACCATCGTTCCAAACGAGCGGCACTAATTCCCACTTTTCCTTGACCGTTTCCTCGCTCAAGCTTTGCTCGTTATCGGTTCGTGGCCAGCCCAGCCCAAACAAGGCTGAACCCTCGGCAACCGATTGCCATGCATCGGTGGGGCTTGCGAATATCGCTGATGGTTGCAGGAC
>CAYXFO010000456.1:0-3575 GCA_964464255.1 uncultured Pirellula sp. | reverse complement strand
ATCTCTGCATCCACTTCTTCGAACGGAATGTCGCTGCGCAGATGCTTCTTGAGGCTCGTTCGCAATGCGTCGTCCGCTGTTGGATCATGAAACGGTTGACCGTCAGCCGAAATGATGCTGATGGCTTTCAAGGGATATAGGAAGCAGACCGGACCAATCGAACGATTGATCTTCTCGGCGAGTATCTCTCCAAGTCTGCTGCATTCCTCGGGCGTTGTCCGCATCAGGGTGATTTGCGGATTGTGCTGATAGAAGACGCGATTCGCAAACTGGGGAGGAATAGTCGCAGGCTCGCGGAAATTGACCATATCCAAACAGCCGGGAGTGATGACGGCCGGGGTTCCCGTGCGAGCCGCGGCTTCGAGTCGATGCGGGCCTGCACCGAGCACACCTCCCACCAGTTCATCCGCCCATTCCGTGGTGGTGATATCGAGAACCCCAGCTACCAACCCCGCCTCGATCAGCGATTCCATAGTTCGGCCCCCCACACCGGTCGCATGGAATACGAGAACCTCAAAACCGGATTGTTGCATCCGTTCCTTCGCATGCTCAACACAACGGGTCGTATTGCCAAACATCGACGCCACGACGAGGGGTTGAGTGTTGGCAGATCCAAGATCCGATTGGTTCGCCAACGTCATCCCAACCACCGCTGCCGCGGCGCGGCGATACACACCGATGGAGATCCGATTCAGGCCGCTGACATCTACGATGCTCGGAATCATGACGATGTCGCTGATCCCGACATAGGTAGAGACATTCCCACCTGCGACCGTGGAGACCATGACTTTGGGAAACCCCATCGGCAACCCTCTCATGGCCCGCGTGGCCATGGACGTACCTCCCGTTCCACCGAGCGAAATCACGCCATCGATTTTGCGAGCATCCGCCAACTCACGCAGGACCACTTCCGCCGCGCGCCCCATCTGCGCGGTTGCTTGGCCTCGATCGGTTGGTATCTCACCTAGACGTTCGCCCGTTGCTGATTCGAATCTCCGGCGCAGTTCATGCCGGTCGATATCCGCCGCCAATGTCGATGGTCCTGCGGTCCCCAGGTCGATTGTGAAAACATCGCATCCCAACGAACGGATGACATCCGCCACAAAACCGTGATCGGCTCCTTTGGTATCGAAAGCGCCCAGGACAGCGATGGTCGCCATGCTTTGTTACCTCAGATTCAGTGACGTAAACCGACGAATCTCGCCGGTAATCGCCGTTTCGGTTGGCAATCGTTCCATCGAGCTCGCTCCATAAAATCCGTCGAGATGTCGGCAGTTTCGGAACATCGCTTCCGCATCCTCCGGTGTTGCGATCGGTCCTCCGTGACATAGCACCAACACATCGTGGCGAATGCTTTTGCAGGTATCGATGATCGACTGAACTTCGCCAAAACATTGCTGAAGCGTTTTGGCTGTCTGAGCACCGATAGAACCGTTGGTCGTCAGTCCCATGTGGGCGACGATCACATCGGCTCCCGCCTCGGTCATCAGTTTTGCCTCATGCGTGTTGAACACATACGGAGTGGTCAGCATATCCAAGGCGTGAGCTTCGGCGATACAGTCCACTTCGAGCGCGTAGCTCATTCCGGTCTCTTCCAGGTTTTGCCGAAACAGTCCATCGATGAGTCCGACGGTCGGAAAGTTCTGGACCCCTGCGAAACCGATCTCTTTGAGTTCTTTCAAGAACGATGTTCGCAACATGAACGGATCGGTCCCATTCACGCCAGCCAACACCGGTGTCGATCGGACAATCGTGAGCACCTCGTGCGCCATCTCTCGCACGATCTGATTCGCATTCCCGTATGCCATTAACCCCGCGAGCGACCCGCGACCGGCCATGCGATAGCGGCCCGAGTTGTAGATCACGATCAGATCGACTCCCCCTGCCTCCTCGCATTTCGCAGATATCCCTGTTCCTGCCCCGGCACCAATAATCGGTTTGCCATTTGCCACTTTATCATGCAGCTTTGCGAGAATCACTTGGCGACTGGACATGTTTGGCAGCCCCTTACTTTTTTGAGATATGGAGAGGTTGGCGAACGCGTGACGGAACCCACGGAACATTTTTCAGCAGTTTATCAACAGGAAAAACTCGCGAACCGTTGGACTGGCGCCCTAGCATAAAAATTTTTTACGTTTTCCAGGTCATGAATCCTCGGCTTGTGTTAACAACTGATGTGAAGGAACAACGCGTGGACAATCAGTTTCTCGAAGCCGCCAAGCAATGGACACTCGTTCAGGAACTCCTCGAGAGCGACAAAGGTTCCCTGGATTGTTTTATCGAAAACGCTTATCTGCACGATCGCTTGAGAGGCCAATTCCAGGCGCAATCAGCCATCCGAATTGTCGATGATCTAGCCGATAATCGGGTACCTGCGACCGTTCGATTCCCCATTTCGCGGCGTCGGATTTTGACCGGTGGTGCGATTGCAGCCACCGCCCTGTTGGCGTTTGCCCTGTGGAAAACCGAAAACAGCAACGCGTTAGCGGGAGTCTCGGAACTCAAACGGGTGATCGCCGCCACGTCTCCGCATTCGATCCGAGCTTACTCCATTGATGTAGAGTCGATATCGGAGCCCCTGCCATCCAAGCGGCGGCGCATCGAATCGGATGATAAGAAGCCTGTCAAACCACCCCTGGATCAAGCGATCCTTTACATCCGCGGCAAGCAAGCGTTTGTCCTGATGCGAAAGACTCGCAGCGGTGAGGATTTCATCACGGGCAGCGATGGCCAGTCCAGCTGGGCTATCTCGCCCGACGGACCAGTGCGAATCACCGTGCGATTGTCTCTAACTCAGACTCCAGCACTTCCAGACGACTTCTTCACCCATCATGCACATCATGCCACGGACAGGGAGATTGAAATTGAATAATCATCGACGGCCGAACCGTTTTTTAAAATACAAAGAAACACAGTCCGCATTGGCTCTACCATGAATGGTTCTACTTCAGTGAAACGCAGCTTTCTTTTTGTAGCATGCGCTACCTTTTGCGTCGGGACTTTCGCATGTCCGATACTCTCGCAGGAACCTCGACAGCGACGTGGGGAACAACCAGGTCGCGGCGGCAGCGGTCTCGGCAATTATGAAAAACCACCCAAAGCCAACGAGATTCCCGATCACCCGTTCGACTTGATTCTCGGACGACCTACCGACTCATCCATGGAAGCTCGAGTCTTGCAGTACGCCGAAGGTCGAGGGCACATCGAATATCGTCCGGTCGGGCAACAGGAATGGCAGAAGTCGGAATCCATTCAGGTAGCTTCCGGCAAGCCATGCGAGATCGTCCTCAAGTCTCTCAGCAAGAATACGTCCTACCAGTATCGTTGGGTATTTCAAGGAAAAGACCAAAAACTTTCGATCACCAGCGAGGAAATGACGTTTCAAACTCAACGCGACCCGGGCAGTCGCTTTGCCTTCTCGGTCACCGCCGACTCGCATTTGGACGAGAACTCAAGCGGCGAAGTCTATCTGCAAACACTCCGCAATGCTCTCGCTTCGCAACCCGACTTCCACTTCGAACTCGGGGATACCTTCATGACTGGCAAGTATGTCAAACCAGAATACTCTTACGGAC
>CAYXFO010000455.1:0-3591 GCA_964464255.1 uncultured Pirellula sp. | reverse complement strand
GTCCAGTGCGAAGTCAGTCCGATGGCGATTGGTGCCAAGTGTGGTATCAGGAGAGACCACCCCCAATTCGTACACCTTCAAATAGTTCTGATTGAAGATCATGTTCATCCGAACCCGCCAATCGAACGGTCGGAATACCGTGTCACCTTTGAAGAGATCGAAGGCAGCGGAGTTGTACTGGGTGAAAAAGAACTGATTCGGATCGCCGAAGAATTCGATCTGCCCCGGATTTTGCATCGTCTCGAACGGGGTAGTCGGGATCGGCGTCTGGCGGTACTCGAAGAGATTCAACTGCTTGAAGGTCAGTTTCAGAAACGTATCCTGCCCAGCGATCGGGTAGTCCCCTTTGAGTACGTTTTGGTTGTAGGGGTCATACCAAGCCCCTTGTACAAACGGATAATCGTCGCCGATCGGATGGCCCTTCCCATAACGATCCCAAGTGGGGAATCCGATTCGCCAACGATCCTCGATAGGAATAAAGTGGTCCGTGTTTTGAGCCTCGCCAGGGAGGACAGAACTGGGCCCCGTGTAACCTAGAGGTGCATCAAAATTGGTCCGGAAGTAAGGTATGCCCTCCGGAATCACCTCCTCTGGGGGGGGTAATTGCGATGTGATTTGATCTGGGGGAGCCAAACTCTTGGGCTCATTGCTATCCTGTAAACTTGGGAACGGGGTTGTCTGACCGTTCGCTCTGAGTTGTTCGGCAGATACGATCGGGGGCAACGTTCGCGAGGGCTCTTGAGCACGGAGAACTACCGGCCCCAAGCCTGCGGCGAGGATTGCTACCGAAAACGACTTCCAGTCCGGGTTGCTCTTGAACAATTTTCAGCCAAGTTCGGGTTTTCTTGGGCCAATGGTTAGATAAAGACACTTGTATGGTCTGTATCGACTTGCCAGGAACCGAACATGGAATAGAAAACGTCCGAAAATTCCGATTATTCGGAACTTATTGTTTTTTTCGGTATTCCTAGGCGAGACAGCGAAAGATTGACCTCTCCACCTAAGGCAACTAATCTCAAGGGTGGTATTTGCTTTTTTCCCTCGATCGATTTGCGCGGGTTGGGATACTGCTATGAGCTCGAAACGACAGAGTTACAAACGCCGGCGAAGACTTTTCCTTGAGCAACTTGAGCGGAGAGAAGTCTTTGCTGGGGTTTCGCTTCATAACAGCATCTTTCCGCAAGATGTCGATGCAGATAACCAGCTATCGCCATTGGATGCATTGGTGGTTATTAACTATTTAAATGGTGAATCGTCAGCGCCGAGGTCCTTGGGTGAAGGGGAGTCAACTTTCTTCCCCGATGTAGACAACGATGGGAGCGTCAGTCCGTTGGATGCACTGGGTGTCATCAACACACTCAATGAGGAATCATCCAGCGCAGCGATATCGATCGCACCCGCGATGGCGGGCGGTCCCGTTCTTTCTGAATCGGACGTGGAAACTTTCCTAAATCGCGCCTCCATGGCTACGACCAGTCAGGATGCGATCATCGCCGTTGTCGATCGTGCTGGCCGTATTTTGGGAGTCCGAGTCGAACAGGACGTTATCAACACGTTTGCTGGACGGCCCGATGATTTAGTTTTTGCTATCGATGGCGCGGTTTCTAAAGCGAGGACCGCTGCATTCTTTTCCAATAACCAAGCACCTTTGACTTCGCGAACGGTTCGATTCATCAGCCAATCGACCATCACACAAAGAGAAGTCGAATCGAACCCGAACATCATGGACCCCAACTCGATTCGTCGAGGTCCTGGATTCGTAGCCCCCATCGGAACAGGTGGTCACTTTCCTCCAATGGTCGCCAACACTCCGTTGGTCGATTTGTTGATGATCGAGCACCAAAGCCGAGATGGCTCCAATCTGCCTGGACTCGATGGGATTAAAGGAACCGGCGACGATCTCGCGATGACGAGTCGATTCAACGTCGACCTCAACCATGTGCCGATGGACGCCAAAGCCTACATGCAAACGTTTCCCGATTCTTATGGCACCCAATCCGGAATGCTGCCGCGTGCGCAAAACCGAGGTATCGCTACGTTGCCTGGAGGTATTCCCATCTACATCTTTGACCCTGTAAAGCAGTTGCCGGAATTAGTGGGAGGCATTGGCGTATTCTTCCCAGGTAAAGATGGCTTTGCAACTTTTGAACAAGGATTCGCACACAAAGACTCGCCCGGAAGAAATGGAGTTCCTCAAACGGAGTTGGAGCGAACCAACGCGGCTAAGGTTCTGGAGTCTGAGTTCATCGCGTTCTTTGCGACAGGGGGCACTAACGCGGGCCTGTTCCCAACCAACGTTGACGAGTTCGAAGGGACCGCCCCCCGTGTTCCTGCTGGTTTCGTCGGACTCAGTGGTCGGATCGATTTGGTTGGCATTACTCTCGAAATCTACGGTCCGCACCCTACTCGCTTCAACACCGCACCAGGGCAAGAACAATTGCGTCAAGTAGGTCGACGCAATGGTGGAGGCCAAGGTACGAATTCGGGCGATAATATGAGGGTAACGCCTGGTGGCGAGAAGCTGTTGGCTGGCATGCGGGTACCCGAGGGTTGGCTAGTCACCCCTCACGCATCCTCCCTGTCAGGGGGCTTGAGTGCGCAGGACGTCGAGAGGATTATCAACGCAGGAGTGCAACAAGCAAAAAATACCCGTGCAGCCATTCGGCTGAACCTGGAAACCGGTAAAGCCGGAGTGCCGACGGGAATGGTTCTATCGGTTGCTGATGCAACGGGCGAAGTACTAGGCCTGTTTCGCATGCCGGATGCCACGATCTTCTCCATTGATGTCGCTGTCGCTAAGAGTCGAAATACCGTTTACTACGCGGGTAGCACGATCGTAGATGCTGATCGGATCGATGCAAACAACGATGGAACTCCCGATGTTCCTAAGGGTGTGGCCTTTACCAATAGGACCTTCCGATTTTTAGCCGCCCCTCGATTTCCTACCGGCAGCAATGCAGCCCCAGGCGATTTCAGCCTACTAACGATGCCGGGCATCAATCCAAAAACTGCGGAGAACACCGATAACAACAACCCGCTTCCTGCATCGGTGTACTCCAACCCGGCAACCGCCACGGTAGTCTCCTTCGACTCCTTCAACGCCTCGAGAAACTTCCGCAACCCCAACAATCTAAAGAACCAAAACGGTGTTGTATTCTTCCCGGGAAGCTCCGCCCTGTATAAGTCAAGCACCATTCTGGTCGGTGGCTTTGGTGTCAGCGGCGACGGTGTTGATCAGGACGACGTTGTCACCGTAGCTGGGCAAGTCGGCTTCGAACCTTTAGCCGCAAACCAAGCCGATGCGTTTTTCGCAGCAGGTGTTCGCCTCCCCTACCAAAAGTACAACCGCAGCCCAAGACTTTAATCCGCAGAACGCCGCTCCCCAACATCCGGCCCCCTCGTTTCGTCACTGACACCAAGACACTAACGTGCCACCCACCTATCCCGACTTTTGCGGGCAAATCGGCACACCAGTGACCTAACGTCAACGTCAATCCCGCGTTCAAACTTCTGCTCTCTTTCGTCGCAGCAGCATAGAAACATCACCCGCTATCCCTGAGGCGATTTTTCCCGATCCAGCACCAAGGATTT
>CAYXFO010000454.1:0-3594 GCA_964464255.1 uncultured Pirellula sp. | reverse complement strand
CTGTTATTGATCGCCTACGGCGATACTCAGTTTCGGGTGGCACGTCCCAGAGGCTTTGCGATGGGCGTGGTGGAGCGTAGCCCACCCCTGGCACAAGAAACTGGAAAGGCCAGGAAGTCCCAAACTTCGGCGCAGCTACTTGTTCGAGGCGCGATTCGCGGACGTGCGTAGAGCAAAATCATTGAACAGAGACACAATCGACAAAAATGAGCCCGAGGCGCTAGCCGAGTTCGTTCGACGGTCAAAAAATCGGCTAGCGCCTCAGGCTCATGGAAACGAAAATCGAATTTCAACGGCTGTACCAAGAGAAAACGTTGAGAAAATCGCGTAACCGAAAAATCGGGTGCAAGTTGACTCTGACACTCACCACATCGCATCCCTCTGACGCCTGACGTACCTACTGACTGTTCCGTCGGGTATAGGTTCAGGACATGGGTGGCGCTTCAGGTTCAGGACATGGGTAACACTTTAGGGTAAACACAGAGTCCAAGGAGACTTTGTGATGCCATGGAAAGAAACCAGTGTTATGAACGTTAGAACCGAATTTGTTCTTCGTGTTTTCGAGGCAAAAGTATCATTTAACGAATTATGCAAGGAGTTCGGCATCAGTCGAAAAACAGGTTACAAGTGGAAAGAACGGTTCCTCGAACAGGGGTTAACAGGGCTAAACGACCAGTCTAGGCGGCCTGACACGAGCCCCCAACAACTCAGCGAAAACAGCGTATGCAAGATCGTAAAGCTCAAGTTGGCGCATCCCAGCTGGGGCCTCGGAAAATACGAATGGTTTTTGCGAGATCCTATCCTGAATGCGAACTGCCATCAGATGTTACTTTCAAAAGAGTATTGGATAACGCAGGACTCGTTGAGCGAAAGACACGCAAGCCTAGCAACGAATCCGGACGAATTACCAATCGGATAGAAGCGAAGAGACCGAACCATGTGTGGACGGTCGATTTCAAGGGATGGTGGCGTACGAGGGACAACAATCGATTCGAACCCTTGACGATTCGGGATCTGTACAGTCGCTTCGTTCTATGCACGCAATCGCTGCCTGATAGCAAGAGTGATTCCGTAAAGTCGGCTTTTGAAAACGTATTCTCGAAGTTCGGACTACCTGAAGTCATTCGCAGCGACAATGGCAGTCCGTTTGCGGCATCCAACTCCCCGATGGGCCTTAGCAGATTATCCGCTTGGTGGTTGGCTTTAGGAATTGATTTGGACCGCATTCCACCAGCCCGGCCAGACCAAAATGGATCACACGAAAGGATGCACCGTGATATCGCATTGGAAGTTGAAAAGAGATCCGCATCCGACTTTACAACACAACAAAGTGCCCTAGATGTATGGAGAAACACCTACAATCACGAACGTCCCCACGAGGCGATTGCCATGCAAGTCCCCGCAGATTTATACACGCAATCCACACGGCGCTTTGATGCAACCCAAATCGAACTTGACTATCCAATCGACTACCTTAAGCGAATGGTAACGACCGGCGGGTCGATCAGAATCGAGAACGTCAGAGTCAATGTGTCTGTGGCACTAAAAGGATGGCATGTCGGACTCAAGCTCGAATCCAATGATCGCTACGGACTTTGGTTCAGTCGCTTGAGGTTGGGCGAGGTTGACTTGAAAACGGAGAAGTTCCAAGCAACGGTACGAGACGATATAGAAGGAAAATCGTCTGCGGACCAATAGCGAAAACGCTCTTCAGCACCAAAGATGGTCATGCGACTCGAAAGATCATCACGATGAATAGCAACAGTAACCCACTACAGCCAAGCCTGGCGTGGGCGGCCGCTTCTAGTAATCCAGCATTCGCTACGCTCATGCTGGATTACTAGAAGCATGTTCTTACCAGATCCAAACGTTTGATTCATCGTGTGTCAACTATTTGAGAGGAACCGCGCCACCCATGTCCTGAACCTATACCGGGACATCGGCCCCGATGGCAATCATGCTCAGGAACGCCGTTGAATCTTGTTGCGAAGATCTTCAGCTATCGTACGCAGTTCTTCGAGCGATTGACCCTGAAGAGCCGTCACATCACTCACCGGAACACCGAGGATCGCCTGCAACGTCTGAATCAACTTGATCTCGCCCTTGATCTCGCCCTCCTCGCGTGCTTGGCGGCGGGCGGCGTTCAAGATCCATTGCTGGTCGCGGATAGCTTTCTCGCGTGTGTCGTACATGGTTTTGTCCTCTGACTTCTTTGCAATCCGGTCAATCGAATCGGTCGCCTTCTGGAACTCGGGCTGGGGAAACAACCTCAAAAGCGTCTGTGCATCGTACTGGTGCGCGTGCAGCAACCAATACAACCAACGATCTAGCAGGCTCGCGGTCTCGAGATCGCTTTCCTTGAGATTATACCACCCAAGCTCGAGTGTGTGAATTTCTAAGGTTTCTTCCAGCAATCGCCCCGAATCCCGGTCCACCAGCCGAAAGGCATGATGCACCTTCGGAGAGTCGCCCCAAAGTTGACCCAGGAGTAGGCAAATCGAATACACGGGCTTGAGTTCGGAGTAATCGTCTCCGGCCTTGAGCTGGCCTGCGTAGACTTCACACCCATAGAAAACGATCCGCTTGACCAGTCCGGAGTGAGGCGACAATTGCATCTCCACGTCGTAGATCGCACCTCGCTGGTCGACTGCGCGAATGTCCAGGATGGACAGTTTGTCGTCGTGGAAGTCTTGCAAGTTGAACGGGTTCTCGATCGTTACATCCACGATCGGAACCGGGAGAGTCAGGATCGCGTTGAGCAGGCTGATCAGCGCCACCTTGTTCTCGGGGGAGCCAAAGGTTTTCTTAAAAGCGAAATCGTTGGTAGGACGAATACCAATCGGCTGCATGAGGTAGTCTTCCTTTCAAACCAACAAATATTTTCCCCGAACCTGTCGCGTGAATGAACAACCTGAAATCGTACCACAACCGCGATCGCTTATGGTCCAAGCCATTTGGGGGCTCCGAGTGTGGAATAGCTATCACAGTGCAAACCGCCCTCTTTCCTCCGCGTCTTTGCGGCTCCGCGTGAGCTTTGGCGGTTACATCCCCACGTAAAGCGGTCATCCAACCCGCCCACGATGAAGCTCCAAGCCCAGCGCGAAAAAATCGCTTGCGAAGCAGTAAAATCGATGCCTTTAGTGGTCAAAAACGCCACCACTTCGGCGCAGCGACTTGTTCGCAGCACGATTCTCGCACGTGCGCCGAGCAAAATCATCTAAGGGAAAAGATTAAGAAATTGGCGAAACCGAAAAAGGTATAGGTTCAGGACAGATTCAGGATGCTCTGTAAAAAAGGATCCATTGCCAACGACTCGTCCGGAACCTGCCCCAGATCCAGAAGCGGGAATGAAAATCGGACACTGCAATCCAGCAACTCTTTTGGAACACCCGCCAGTTCCTCGACGCTGCGCGGGGCGTGCGAAAAGGCGTAATGAAACAGGTTGTTGTGCGGCGTAGGCAGTTGAGCGTCTTCGCGTCTCTGCGAGAGCTTTTGGCGGTTACAATCGGGTGGCACTCCCAGAGGCTCTGCGATGGGCGTGGAGGAGTATTACTAGCCGAGATGCGCGAGCATCCGGGTGGAATCGCGCAATAC
>CAYXFO010000453.1:0-3597 GCA_964464255.1 uncultured Pirellula sp. | reverse complement strand
TCTATGCTCCGACTCCGGGCGCACACCATGCGTTTCGAGCCGGGACGACGGCCCTTTGCATTGCCGCGCTCGTCGACTGTCGTGACTACTCCTATCGGTCCGATGCATTGATCGAAAAAGGAGAAGCATGGCTGCTCGAGCATTTACGCAGCTTGAGACGCGCCAATCAAACCGCACTCTACAACGTGTGGGGACACGCCTACGGTATTGAGGCATTGACCCGATTGCACACCTATCACGAAGGAGATGCGGCGAAACAGAAACAGTTGATCGATGAGATCGAGCATCAAATCGATTTATTGCGACGCTATGAAACGACCAAGGGTGGTTGGGGGTATTACGATTTTGAAGTGGGATTGCAACGGCCTGCCGCTGAACCGACCAGTTTCACCACGGCAACGGTCTTATATGCTCTGCATCGCGCTCGTGAAATCGGTGCCGAAGTTCCCCAGGTCTTGATCGATCGCGGTTTGGAAGTGATCCGTCGCCAGCAGCGTCCTGATCTGGCATACCTCTACTCCGAAGACATGTGGGCCAATCCGGGAATGGATGTCAACAAACCAGGCGGAAGCGTTGGGCGAAGCCAAGCATGCAATTATGTTCTTCGACTCTATGGCGATAAAAGTGTCAGCGATGCAGCCATGTTGGCTTGGGCAAAGCGGTTGTACGCAAGAAACCTGTGGCTCGACATCGGCCGCAAACGCCCTGTTCCGCACGAGTCATGGTTTCTCGTTGCCGGTTACTTTTTTTACTACGGGCACTACTATGCAGCATTGGGGCTGGAACAACTTCCCGAAGAAGTACGGCCTGAAATGCAGGATCATCTGGCCCATGTGATCATCCGTCTCCAAGAGAAAGACGGTTCGTGGTGGGATTATCCGTTGTACAATTACCATCAGCCCTACGGAACGGGATTCGCGTTGATGACGCTCGTCCGCTGCGCTCGCGACTGATCGGTCAGGATTCGATCGCCTGTTTCTGCAGCGACTCGAGCAACTGAAGCGCTTGGATGGGGGTCAGGCTGTGCAGATCAGTCCCCTTCAGTTTCTCCACCACTTCGTTTTCTTGCCATTGAAACAGTGTCAGTTGGATATGCCCGGATTTCTTCGGGGGTGGGGGAGCCAAACGGGGTTGGTCGTACCGATTGAGTCGACTGGATTCGAGTTGTCCGAGGATCTCCTTGGCTCGCTCGTTAACCGATCGCGGGATGCCTGCCAATCTTGCGACATGAATCCCGTAACTTTTGTCCGCGCTCCCCGGCACGATACGATGCAGGAACACGACCGTATCGTCCCATTCCTTGACCGACACATTCCAGTTTCTGACGCTCTCCAGGCTTCGCTGCAGTTCGACCAACTCGTGATAGTGGGTTGCAAACAATACCCTCGATTTGTTTCGTTCATGCAGATGTTCCACAATCGCCCAGGCCAAGCTCAACCCGTCGTATGTGCTGGTGCCTCGTCCGATTTCGTCGAGAATCACCAGAGAACGATCCGTTGCGGTATTGAGGATGCGAGCGGTTTCGACCATCTCGACCATGAAGGTGCTTTGACCGCGTGCCAGTTCGTCGCTGGCACCGACGCGTGCGAAAAGTTGATCTGCGATGCCGATTGTGGCCCGTTTGGCGGGAACGAAGCTACCCATTTGTGCTAGGACCACAATCAAAGCGGTTTGGCGAATGTAGGTGCTCTTGCCCGCCATGTTCGGACCGGTGATCAGTTGGATTCGTCCGTGCTCTGAGCCGAGCATCGAGTCGTTGGGGACGAACTTCCCTTTGGCGGACATCGCATCCAAAACCGGATGCCTCCCTTCGAAAATCTCCAGAATGGATTCCTCGACGATTTTCGGGCGCACGTACCCTTGTTTGACCGCCAACTCAGCCAAGCAAGCCAAGCAATCGAGTTCTGCGAGAATCGCGGCGTTGGTTTGGAGCGGGACAGTCGCTTGATGGACTCGATCGCGTAGTTCGAGGAACAGTTCGTATTCGAGTTGCTTGGACGATTCGTCGGCGGTGAGAACTTTCTCCTCGTATTCCTTTAGCTCGGGAGTGATGTAGCGTTCGCAGTTCTTCAGCGTTTGTTTTCGGATGTAGTTAGCCGGGATGCGGTCTCGATGCGTGTTGGTGATTTCGATGTAGTAACCGAAGACCGAGGTGAAGCCGACTTTGAGACTGGGTATGCCGGTCACTGCACTTTGTTCTGCTTGATAGCGAGCGATCCATTCCTTGCCACCCGTCGCCAAGGCGCGGAGTTCGTCGAGTCGCGAGTCGTAACCTTCCCTGATAAAGCCTCCGGCTTTTGCCAGAAGCGGGCATTCGGCTTGCAAGGCAGCTTCGAGTTGCTGCACCAGTGATTCGCAGAGATCGATTCGATGTTTCAGTTGCGATAATCGGGCGGAGGACCGCTGTTCGAGAAGTGCCTTGATCTTCGGCAGCTGACGCGCTGTCTTTCCGACTTGCTGAAGATCCCGCGGGCTGCAGCGGCCGGTAGCGACCCGCGCCAGAAGCCGCTCTAGGTCATAGACCTGGTCGAGCGTATCTCGGACGGTGGATCGGAGTCGCGTGTCGGTCACCAACTCTTCCACCGCTTCGAGCCTCGATTCGATTTGCGTTGCGGATACCAACGGGGACGCGAGCCATTGGCCTAAACGTCTCGCCCCCATCGGCGTTCTCGTCCGATCGAGGACATCGAGAAGCGACCCAGAGCGCGATGCGGAACGAATCGTTTGCGTCAGTTCCAAGGATCTCCGGGTCGCGGAATCGATCTCCAAGCATCGCTGCTGTCGGGCCGGGATCAGTTGCTGAATGTGGCTGAGCGAGGTTTTCTGAGTTTCCAGCAGATAGGCCAGGGCAGCGCCTGCGGCCGCGATCGCAAGTGGATCCGAGTCGCTATCAGGACCCGATTCCCAGCCCATGCCCGACAAATCGAGCACTCCGAAGTGATCGTGCAGCAATCGTCGAGCTTCGTCGATTCCAAACTGCCAGACCGGTCGACGAGTAAACGACCATCGCGGGTTTGGGTCGGAGGAGAGGGATGCATCATCCTCGCGGATCAGAATCTCCGAAGGTTCGATGCGAGCGATCTGATCCTGCAGTTGGTTCATGCGGTAGGGGCTGGCTTCAAAGCGACCGGTCGACAGTTCGACCCAGGCCAGTCCGATGAAAGAATCTCCGGAAGTCGTTCCCGGTTTAGGAACGAACACGGACAGAAGGACATTGCCGGTGGCCGGGTCGAGGAGCGCTTCGTCGGTGAGAGTGCCTGGGGTGACGATCCGTTGCACTTCGCGCCGCACGAGACCTTTGGCGGTCGCAGGGTCCTCGACTTGTTCGCACACCGCGACACGGAAACCCTGGCGTACCAATTTGGCCAGGTAGCCATCCAATTGGTGATGAGGAAACCCGGCCATCGGGATCGGGTTCTCTCCTTTATCGCGGCTCGTGAGCGTCAGGCCCAATACGCGTGCGGCGGTCTTCGCATCTTCGTGAAACAGTTCGTAGAAGTCCCCCATGCGAAACAAGAGGATGGCATTGCCGCTGGCGGCCTTGGCCTCTTCATATTGTCGCATCATCGGGGATTGGCTCATCGGTTGTTCCTGATC
>CAYXFO010000452.1:0-3606 GCA_964464255.1 uncultured Pirellula sp. | reverse complement strand
CCGTAAGAGAAATTGAGTAGGCCTCCCTGAAGTTCGCCCCAGATCGGACTATCGACCCACAGCAATTCCGCAGGTGAGCGATCAAACGCATTGGTGATCCAACACAGGGGCGGCTCCATGGCTGCGTCCGATGTGTCGGTCACGTTGTGATAACCGAACATATTGCCATAGAATTTGGGCCCACTCTCTGGATCATACGTCACCCAGTTGATCCGATTCTTTGGGTTCCAGAACCCTTCCTGGTCGGTGACGATAAACGATCCGTCGGGGTTCAAACAAACCCCATTGGCGGCTCGGAATCCGGTTGCCAGGATATCTGTTTTGCCTCCATCCGCAGATACTCGAAGAAGGGTGCCATGCTGAGGAACGACAGCCTTCAATGCATGCCGCCCGGATTTTGCATAGTAGAAATTCCCTTCGTCATCCGCTTGTAGCCCCATCGCGAATTCATGAAAGTGCTCGGTCACTTGATGATCATTGTTGAAGCATTCGATGAAGTCCGCTTCGCCATCTTCATCATCGTGGCGAAGAACCGCCAGTTGATCGCGGCAAGTTAAGTAAACCGTGTCATGGAGGATCTTCAGTCCCAAGGGTTGATACAAACCGGACGCAACCCGCTGCCAATGAAGTTTCCCAAGCTCATGCTGCTCACGCACTCGCCATACATCACCATCCCATGTGCATACCGCCAAGCTCCCGTCGGAAAAGAAATCGATACCGGTGAGTCGCATTTGGGCTAGCCACGGATTGTTTTCGGGCGATTCGAGCGTATCGATCGCGAAAGAATCGCTCTCGAAAGAAGTGTTGATTGGGGTCTCCAGAATCTGGGGCCAACGTGCTGGTATGGGAGTTCGCAGCGGCGACAAGTCCAGCGATTGAGATGCCATCGCATCGTAAAGTTTTTTGGAAACCGATTCGCGAATCGCTTCCTCGATGGGCTCGCTAACCCAGGCAAGCAACGATTGCATCTTTTGGTTGGCAGGCACACGTACGACCAAACAGCCGTCCCGCTTCGCAATGCTCAATCCATCGATTCCCCCGAATACTCCTGCGGCAAGCTTATTCCCAAAATAAACCTGACTGCGAGGTTCCAAACCATTCGTTTCGATTGTCTTTGCATCGTCCTCAGACAGATCGGCGAGACGGAATTCGATCTCTTGAGTATGGGGCGCAATGTTCATCACTCGTGCAAAAGCAGCGGGGGTATCCGGCCCCCCGTCGATCAAAAGGGGTGACTCAAAAATCTCCGCGTCGCCGACCGAGAACCAAACCAAGTTTCGACCACCTCGCGGGAAGATGCCCCGATAATGCGCCCATGTTCGAGGTAGCGGTCCGTACCGCCGATTGTCTCTGCCGAGGACCCGTTGATTGTCCTCCAAAGAACCCGAACCTGGTTCAGCCCACCCGGGACCGATCGCATTCGCGAAGACTGTGTTGCCGACGATCCGTGGATGGATTCCATGCTCGCCGTTGAATTGTATGTCTCGCCAGTCGATGAATCGTTCGTCGCGCCGCTTTTCATCCACTCTCCAACCTGCCGCCCATCGCATCGTGTCGGTGTCGAAGATCATCCAGTGGTTTCCCCGCGCGACGCCACCTGGGCCCGGATCAATCCTCATCGCGATCCCTTTGTACGCGATATTGAGCTTAGCTCCAGGGATCTCGTAGCAGTGCGCGAGGGCATTGCCATAATCCATCGCGCTCCAAACCTCGATCTGACTGGGTGAGGGTCCGCGCGATTCTCCTTTCGGCAAGCCCGCCAAATACTCGGCGGTGAGATCTTGAGAGTCTTTGACACGGGATCTTGTATTCGGATTGGTCGCCAGAAACGTTTCGCGAATGTAGTGGATGACATCGTACTTTTGAGATGGAACCATCCAAGTCTGCGCTGGCATGAATCCAAAGCCATGAGTCAGGGTTCGATACATCGCATGCGGGTCGCTGCCATTTTTAAATTTGCCTTCTCCGAACCGGATTGCGGTCGGCAAAGACCCGGGTTGATCTTGAGTGCCGTGACAATTCGCACACACTCGCTGATAGATGGCCGCCCCTCGGGCAAACGATTCTCTATCCCACTGAGTAATCATGCCTGCATGATCGATTTTCATCTCGTAATCCGGGATCTTGACCGCGATCAGACTGAGATCCGGTTCCAGTTCACGCGCTCGATCGGGACCACCATCGCGGACCTCGATCAAGTACTTCAGCAAGTCGAGAAAGGGTTGCTTGTCGACAAACTGTTGCGCAAGGCCCGTTGGCATCAGAGACTGCTGGGATGTTGCCGAAGATTCGACGTCCGACTCCTTGAGGGAGATTGATTCACCGTTGGCGTCGCGCAACAGCCAAACGCCGTTACTTTTTTCAATCAAGATTCCCGTCAAGACTTCGCCATCCGCGGTTCGAATCGATGTAGCTTCGTAACCTTTGCGGATCGTTTTCGAAGGCTCCAAGATGGACTCGACGAGTTGCTCATCGGTCAGTCTTTCGGACTCGCCGATAGTGCGGCCATGCCCCAAATCAGGGCCGATGGGTGAATTAGATCGAACCTTGGATAAATGGCACGTTGCGCATGCCAGCGAAGGCTGGAAGAAGACGGATGCCCCACGCACCGCATCTCCTTGTGTTCGGGCTTGTTCTGCCCAGGAACTTGCGGGGACCGTGTTCCAATGGGTGCCCGCCGTTTGGGCGATAGCTGAATGAACGAGGGTCAGCACCATAGCGAAAACCCAGGAGCATCGCTTGCATGAATTCAGCAAGCACTGAATCCGATCATGATTTTTTCCCACTGATTGTGTCAACTCTTTCTCGTGCGAACGGTGTTGCGAAGCTATTCCGCAAGTGAACTTCCAACCTAGTTTAGCAGTTCCAGGGTCGATTGCAAAAACGGATCGCTAATCAATGACTCATGACCCTTTGTTTTCTTCTGGCTTGGCAAAAGATGGAGGGCAAAAAATGCTGGGGCAAAGAGATTTCTTTTGAGATGGTGAGACGGAATCGCTGATGAAATCGCATGGGACGCTGATTGAAGGAAGACCGGTGGGAATGTTGAACAATTCGATGCGCCGAAGCATGGATAGGCCACCATGCGGTTCGTCCGCATGGTGCGATGATCAAATACTGGGGGG
This sequence comes from uncultured Pirellula sp., assembly GCA_964464255.1. Lineage (GTDB taxonomy): Bacteria > Planctomycetota > Planctomycetia > Pirellulales > Pirellulaceae > JBKCUI01. The sequence continues at coordinate 481 of CAYXFO010000452.1, read as the reverse complement.
CACGCCCAGAGGCTCTGCGATGGGCGTAGGGTCGGGTGGAACCGCACTGAACCTTGCAATGCTTTCCACTGTCCCCACCCGGGATCTAGCGCATGTATAATGTCTCTCGTTTGCAGCCGCATCTTGCTCGATAGCAGACTCGATATCCCGATCGGCTACCGGTTGAAATCTCGTTCGGTTTTTACATGGTGCATGATGAACCAAGACGTGCGGATCCCAGCCCCGGAATGGCAGAATTCGTTTCTCGATCAAAACCGATTCTACTTGGACATCGGCTTGCACCTCGTTCTACTAACCTTGGCTATCAGCCCGTTTGTGGTCCTGTATGTCAAACGCAAGTCTCCGGTCGGCTGGGTCGATTTAGGGTTGCTTGTCGCAGCCTTCTTCGCGATCCCTTTTGGATTGCTATCGACACTCTCGTCTCTTCCCAACTACACCCATCCCTTCATCCGAGGGTACGCTGGCCTGTGCGCACTTGTGT
>CAYXFO010000451.1:0-3609 GCA_964464255.1 uncultured Pirellula sp. | reverse complement strand
GGTGTATAGCCTTTAGGCGATTCTTTTTTTGGGGGGAAACCGGCTGAAGCCGGGACACCAGCTTCGCCACCCCCGCCGCCTTGGCAAAACCATCTTCGGTAACCAGCAAGTAACTCTGCTGTGCGATTCGAGGCGAGTTGCCAAGCCAGGAGCAGACCACGTGAATAGGAAACTCGCGTTGGAGTTCTGTTTGCCGGCTAGCCCGCATCGAATGGAACAATCGCGGCCAACCCGAGACGCCGGCGCGTCGCAGCAGTCGCGTCATTTCGGTGCGTAGGTTCGAGTTCTTCCAACCCATCGCTGTGTTGGCGGCAGCTCGATATTGCGGAGCGGCGACCACATACTCGCTCTTGTCACCGAAGATCTCGAACGCTTCGTCGAGGATCGGTCGAAGCTCGGGGAAGATCGGGCAGCTACGAATGCCACGACCTTCGTGATGCTCGACCTTCGGCTCTGGTACGCAGCAGTCGATTTGGAGCAAACCTGGATCTGGTACGCGAGCGGGATTGTCTTGGGAGCAGTTATTCTGGTTGTCTTCGCCCTCTTTGAGAAACGCCGCGAGGATCTCAAGCGGATCATGAGCAATATGCAGCAGTGGGAAGAATGATCGCGCTCGGATAGAGCGCAATCGTTCGAACCTCGCGTTGACCTCGACGACTTCGTGTGATCGCATTCCCTTGCGTGAGTTAAATCAAGTAAGCAAGTTCCGCAAGAACACAATCGACCAAGTCTGGATCCTTCCAGGTTCTTTCCGCAAGTCGTTTCGAATCGTCATCGCTCCTATCGCTGGTTGCCTGCAACGGCCCGTACCAAGCGTAGGCTGGCAGCGGTGTTCCAAGCGGGCTCTCGCCTTCCCCATTTCCTTGGCCATTTCCTTGAGAATTGATCCTATTGATTAATTCCAGAACATCGAGGGGATCCACTCGATTGTCACCGTTGACATCCACGAAATTGGGAGGCCCTGGGAGCCCTTCGACAGGTAGTGACGCACCTTGTGAATTGAGCAGGTTGACAATCGCGAGAACATCGAGCGGTGAAATGGTTAAGTCACCGTCGACGTCGTACTGGTTGTTTGGATTCTGGTAGGGAGTGTCGGCAACCTGAATCGTCACATCAGCGGTATTGCTCTCCAAGCCGGTATTGTCGATGACGGCGTAGTTGAAAGTGGCCTTCCCGATGTATCCTGAGTCCGGGGTAAACAGCAGACGCCCATTCTCTAGGATCCGTACACTACCGCCGACTGGCGTCCCCACCCTCAGTATGGTGAGAGTGACTGCCCCATCGGGATCGAAATCGTTGCCGAGAACGTCGAGTTCTGTGGGTCGGTCCTTTTTGACCCCGAACAGATTGTTCCTAGCCACTGGAGGATCGGGGACGCTGTCGATATTGATGGTGGTCTTGCCGGTTGCCGCAAGGGCTCCTCCCGTTCCTTGCGATCCGCTGTTGCCATCGCTGAAACTCCAATCGATTTCCAGTGAGTTGGGGGGGGCATCACTGGCATTCGCGTAGGCGATCTGCCGCATGGCAGAATTGACCAAGACGTTGGTTGCGCCCGCGTTAAAAGTGAGTTTCAGCAAACCGCCGCTGTTCGTCGTGACGGTGCCGATCACCGAGCCGCCGACGATTAGATTTGCACCTTGGGAAAGTGCACCCAGTGTACCAGTAGCAGAAAAGAGATCCTGAGGATTCGCACCTCCACTGCGGGCTAGCGTCAGAGTGGCACCGTTAAAATTGTTTGCGGCGGACAATTCCGGGTCGGAAATGCTCACGTCGCTGTCGAGAACGACGGGGCTGGCGTTTTCCGAATAGGAGATGCTACTCCCTAATGTGCTGGGAGAAGTACCGAACGTCTTATCGGGCGAACCGTCGGCATTATAACGCATCGCGTGGAAATCAGCAGTCGTTTCGATACTCGTCATTCCCCCAAAGACGATTCGACCATCCGGCTGCAGAACGCCACTGAAGCCTGTACCATAAGTATCTCCCGTAAGTATGACTTTGCCATCATTACCGAAGTTCATGTCCAAGGAACCGTTCGGAGTATACCTCGCCATCACGAAGCTGACTTGTTGGAGACCGAAGCTGTTACTGTCTCCCGCAGCGATAATTTTTCCATCGCTCTGGAGCATAACGCTGTATGCGTAGTCACTCATGCCTCCAAAATCGGTGATGACCTTGCCTCCGTTCCCGAAAGCGCTATCCAGCGTGCCATCGATGTTGAAACGCAATATTACGAAATCGCTGACATCCCTTCCTGCAACGACAATTTTTCCATCTGGCTGAACAACCATGGAGCCGGTCTTGTCCTGAAAACCGATGTCGACAAGCACCTTGCCGTTTGTGCCAAATCCATTATCCAAAGAGCCATTGGAGTTGTAGCGGACCAACGCAAAATCGTACTGATTAGCACGGAAAGCTTCGCCTGCAAGTAGAATTTTTCCATCGGGCTGGATTGCGACGCTATAGCCATAGGAAGCTCCCGAATCAACTTCCGTAGTCACTATTCCCCCGTTTCCGAAGGCTTGGTCGAGCGTGCCGTCAATGCTGTAGCGGGCAAGTACAAAGCGATCGACGTCAAGGCTTTCCGTGTATCCGCCTATCACAATTTTACCATCTACTTGAATTGCGGTACTCCAAAGCCAGTCTGAATCTCCGAAGTCAGTGATGACGATACCGCCGGTACCAAAGCTTGTGTCGAGAGAACCGTCCGTATTGTATCTCACGAGTGCAAAGTCGTGAGTATCGCTGGAGTAGGTATACCCGCCGACTATGAGTTTTCCATCGTTCTGAATCTTTATGCTTCTGGCTTCGTTGGTCTCTCTCTCGAGATCGGTAGTGACCATGCCTCCATTTCCGAAGCTATCATCCAGAGATCCATCGGCGTTATAGCGGACCAGGGCAAAATCAAGGTTGATACCTCCAGACGAATATCCAGCAAAAACCACTTTTCCATCGGGTTGAAGTGCAGCACTAAAGGCAACATCACTAGAACCGACGTCCGTGAACACCGTGCCATCACCTGCACGGAAGCTTGGTGCATCATTGACCGCCTGTACCTCAATCGCCACCGTGTCACTGGCGCTACTGAAGGCTGTCGCGCCGCCCGTGCTCGCTAGGATTACATATTCCCCTTCACTGCCATGACTCATATCCCATGCGCGAAACGTAATGCCGTTGCTCAGCAAACCATTTAGGTTTGCAAAAGGGAGCAATCGCAGCTGGGCGGTGGAGCCCAAGAGAAGTGCGAGCTCGTTCGTCTGGCTATTGATCGAAGGAGCGTCAATCGACAGCCAAGTCATACCACCACTGAGTCGGTACTGCCACGTTCCAAGGCTGCTATTGAGGGCTGTGATCGCGATTGCTTCGACAGCGGCGCCGTCCGCATCGGTGATACTGCCATTGACGACCATTGCAGCTACAGAGATGCCACTAGGGTTGGTCGCTCCCTCGAGCAGGCTGCCAAGCGTTGGGTTCGCGGTTGCATCGAGCACGGGGGCACGGTTGCCACCATCACTGATGGTGACATCCTGAGAAACCGCGGTACTCACGCCGCCATCGCCATCGGCAAGGGTGAACGATACGGTCCGCGGTGCGTTGCTCGTCGAGCTG
>CAYXFO010000450.1:0-3615 GCA_964464255.1 uncultured Pirellula sp. | reverse complement strand
GGGAACCTTCCGACCGGTCCAGGTCGCTTCGCTCGACGCCCACAAGATGCACAGCGAGTGGGCTCAGATCCAAGGCAATGTTGTCCGTCGATTGTTGAGCTCGCGAGCGGAAGGGGGACGGATATTGGCGGTGGGAACAACTTCGGTTCGCACCCTGGAAACAGCGGCCTTGAAAGGAAACGGACAACTCACCGAATGGACCGGTGAAACCGATCTGTTTATCCGACCGGGCCATCGATTTGCGGCCGTGGATCTCATGCTCACGAATTTTCACTTGCCACGAAGCACGCTGCTGGTTCTGGTCAGCGCATTTGCATCGCGGGAATTAATGATGGAAGCTTATCGCAAGGCAGTCGATGAGAAGTATCGGTTCTTCAGTTATGGCGATTGCATGCTGATTATTTGATCATTGCAACAGCAGGGTGCGGCAATATGAGTTCCAGTTCTTCATCATCGACTCCCACGGATATTGCACCCTGGTTGGGATTGGATATCGGTGGTGCCAATCTCAAGGCCGCACACACTCACGGGTGGACGCGATCGGTTTGCTTTCCGATGTGGCGCGAGGCCAATCAGCTCGCGCTGCAGCTTGCGAAACTGATCGATGACGCACCTGCATTTGAAGGTATCGCGTTGACCATGACCGGCGAATTGGCCGATTGCTTTGCGACGCGAGCCGAAGGGGTGGCGGTCATCCTTGAGCAAGTAACCAGCATCCTTCCCGCAACCATGGTGCGAGTGTATTGTGTCGATGGTTGCTGGCGCAGCCCGTCGCAAGCGGCGCGTGAGCCTTGGTTGGCCGCGGCTTCCAATTGGCATGCGCTGGCCCAGTGGTCGAGTCGATGGATCTCGCAATCGCACGGGGTCGTTGTCGATGTCGGTTCCACCACGATCGATGTGATTCCCATCGGCCCCAACGGGGTAGCGACCGGTTCCAAGACCGATTCCCAGCGACTGCGCCGCCGGGAGCTGATCTACACCGGTGTGGAGCGCTCGAATCTGGCGGGAGTGGTCCCGTGGGCGCCCCTTTTCGGGAAACGGTGCCCGGTCATGAACGAGCAATTTGCGACCACGCGAGATGTCTACTTGTGGCTCGGACTGCTGGAGCCCGATCCGAATGACTGCAACACCGCCGATGGGCGGCCTGCTGATTTGTCATCGGCTAGGCATCGTTTGGCGAGGTTGGTGGGCGAGGACAGCTCGACCCTGGCCGACCAGGACGTTACAGCGATCGCCGAGCATGTATTTCAGCGCCAAACTTCGTTGCTAGCCCGGGCGATCCGCAAAGTGTCCGGTCGGCTTGATCGTCGATTGATTCAGGATGGATCTCCGAAAAAATCCATCGTTCTTTGCGGTCACGGAGAGTTTCTCTCACAAGCCGCTCTCGAGCTCATTGCCCCCTTCTCAGATACCATTGCGGTCGGAGAGATGATCGGTCCGGAACTGTCTCGGTCGGCACCGGCATTTGCAGTGGCGGCGCTTGCCGCCAACCCGGTTCCGGCCGTCTAACCGTTATTTCCCGAATTGCGTCAGGAACTTCCTTTCGTGAAAAAGTGGAAATTATGTCTCCCTGGTCGGGGAATCTTTTCGTCGGACTATCATCGAATGAATGGTTGTTTTCCTAAGGATTTCCATGAACCAACGGTCATCTCGTCACCCAGCCAAACGACTTCGAAAGCTCTCTTTTGAGAGCCTCGAGACGCGCCGTGTCATGGCTGGACTGCCGTTCGGAGCCACCTCGAACGATCTTGGCGAATTCATGCTCGGCCGGATTGCAGTAACGCCGGTGCTGCTGGAGAGCAACGGCACACTCGATCCCAGCACCGAGGATTGGACCGACGAGCATGTATCGTTCGTGATGAGCAACATCGAACGAGGTTTGAACTGGTGGAACCAGATGCTCGCGAAAAAGAGTTCCATCCACAAGATCGACTGGGTGATCGACCGCACCTATGTCGACAATCGTTTATCAACACCCTATGAGCCCATCAATCGCAGGTCGGACGCATACGAAATGTGGGTCGGCCGATTTTTAAGCGATGTCGGATTCTCGACCAGTTTTGACTTCGAGCAGAACATTCGCTCATTCAATCAGTTCCAGCGAGAGAATCTTCAAACCGACTGGTCCTTTACGATCTTTGTTGTCAATTCAGACAACGATACCGACGATTCGTTCCTCACTGGAGGATCGTTCATGCGGGCATTCGCTTTCGCTGGTGGGTTGTTCATGGTGGTTCCTTCGGGACGACCCGATTCGACCTATGCGCATGAAACCGGTCACATTTTCTGGGCTCGGGACGAGTACTCTGGGGGCGGCTCCTACTACGATCGCCGCGGATACTACGATACGCAAAATACCAACGCTCAGGACAACAACCCAAATCCATCCTTTCGCCAAGCTCCGAGCATTATGTCCAGTGGCACGGCTTTGCAGGATGCCTACACCAACGTTATTTCGCCTGAGCCGACACTCGCGATGATCGGTTGGCAAGACTCAGATAACGATGGAATCTTTGATGTACTCGATGTCCCATTGAAGCTAGAAGGAACGGGGCGATATCAATCGATTACTTCGTCCTACGCTTTTCTCGGCAAGGCGAGCGTACAGACGCTGCCCAACCGAAATTCGTCCGGCTCACAAAATGATATGACTCTCAATCGCATCGAACGCATTGAGTATCGTATTGGCGCGCAGCCCTGGCAAACTCTCAGCGAGCCTGGCGAATATGTCGTCGACCTGGATCTGCGAATCCCACTTCTACCAGCTGATGTTGGCAAGACCATCGAGATTCGGGCTATCGATCCTCGTATTGGCATCGTAAGCAACGTCTTCAGCGGGCGGATTGGCGATATCCCGGACACGACTGCGAAACATGGCATCCAGGGATTCGTCTGGAGGGATAACGACGAAAGCCGTTCTTGGAATGCTTCGGAATTCGGTATCTCCGGCGCAAGGGTTCGACTGGTCGACCAGCAAAACCAGCCCATAACACTTCAGCAGGTAATCGAGCCGGACAACTACCCGCAGGGAATGCTGTCAGGGAACTTGGAAGGAGTGCGCCTCGATGTCATCGGCCTGGATGCAAACGGTACCCTTGGCGTTTTCGATGACCCCAATGCGTCGACGGGCACGCGGGTCTTTCGACCCTTCTCGTTCCGAACCCAGCGATACTTGGAATCATTCAATGATACGGCCCATCAATTACGCGCTCGTTTCGATGTCCCGACATCGTTTGTCTCTCTGGATGCGATCGCTGCAAGGGATAACACACAAGTTCGTCTCGATGCGTATGCCGCCGATGGGACGTTGATTAAACGATTTGAACAACGCGGCATGTTGCGCAATCAACGTGTCACTATGGAGGTCAGTACCGGCGAAGCCCAAATCTCCTATGTTATCGCTCGCGGCTTTCAAAACTCAATTGTCAAATTTGATCACCTTCGATTTGGTCCCAAGAGCGAAACGCGAACCGCATCTGATGGAAGCTACTTCCTCGAAAACCTCCCACCGGGTGATTACCGAGTTCAGGTCATCAGCCCCACCACAGGTGCTGTGCCAACCAACGCGAGCGATGGTGTCTTGACCGTCGCCTACGGCTCTCAGCGGTCGGTAAC
>CAYXFO010000449.1:0-3621 GCA_964464255.1 uncultured Pirellula sp. | reverse complement strand
TTCGTCGCCAGGACTGCAGTGAATCCTCAAAGCTATCTGATTGGTCATGGTTCCGCTGGGCATGAAAATCGCCCCTTCTTTTCCCAACAATTCGGCGGTCCGCTCCTGCAGTCGCACAACAGTCGGGTCGATGTCGATTACATCGTCACCCACGGAAGCAGTCATCATTGCCTGTCTCATGGCGGGGGTAGGACGGGTGACGGTATCGCTTCTTAGGTCAATCATGAAAACTCTATGCAAACTCCAGAACGTGCCAATGGGAACTTTTTGCTGGGCGCCCAGTTCGACAAAGTCTACCATGTTGGGGTCAATGTCATGAATCCAACTGCAGGATATTCCCACCCCCACCGTACCGGAGACTCCAACAATCATGGGCAATCCCTCGATCACTTCCCTTATCCAAACCGGAACCAAACTTTACCTCGATTCCATCGATCCCAATCTGGTTGAGCAGAATATCGAATGGGGTGCGGTCGGTGCAACGAGCAACCCCATCATCATTTCCAACCTGATTCGCACAGGTCGCTTCGATGATCAAATCGCAAGGGCACTCGAATCCGGATTAGATAACGAAGCCATTTGCTGGGAATTGACCGATGCACTGGTCTCGCAAGCGCAATCGAAGTTTGAGTCGATTTGGGAGATGTCCCGCGGCAATACCGGTTGGGTCAGTTTCGAGTTGGATCCGCTGCTCGAGGACCCGATCGCCAATATTCCCCATGCTCAGCGAGTCGAACGTTATATTGAACTTGGTCGCAAGTGGGCGCGCGGGCATGTCAATCGCATGATCAAAGTTCCGGCGACACCTGCTGGCTTGGATGCGCTGGAAACAATGGTCGCTGACGGAATCACACTGAACGTCACCCTGATCTTTAGTGAACGACAATACATTGCGGCTCGAGACGCCGTTTGGCGAGGATCGCAAAAGCGAGAGTCCCTGGACTCTTTCAAAAGCGTTTTCAGCATCTTCGTATCCCGCATCGATCAATACACTGCGGAACATTGCCCTGGGCTCTCCTCCGATGCTCAGGGACTTTACGGCATCCTCAATGCAAAACGTCTCTGGAAAGAGAACCATCGCTTCTGGGAAGAACATCCTACGCCGCTCCAGCAAGAAATCATCTTCGCCAGTACGGGGACCAAGAATCCAGCCGACCCACCCTGGAAGTATGTCGCGGCTCTGGCAGGCTCCGATATTCAGACCAATCCGCCAGAAACCAACTCAGCTGTAGCCGCCAGCAATCAAAGCTTCACCCGACAAGTCGATGCGATGCCTTCCGAAGCCATCTGCCTGGAACTCGATCGCGCCGTTCGAGTCGAACACATGGAAGCGACCCTCATGGAGCAGGGAGTTGCCAAGTTCGTGGCACCGCAAAAACAGTTGATTGCAACCGTCGCGGAAAAGCGAACCGCATTGTTGACGAAAGCTTAAGCGCTCAAAATCAACTGAAGCACGATCACCAGGCCTAACAAGGATAAGCCGGCGAATGCCAGCGTTAACCATGCCCCCCAACGGCCTGGATATAGGATTTCGTATTCCTCGGCCAAAGCAAGGACCCTAGCCTCTGCTTGCGCCATCGAGACGCCAAGCTCCTCGCGATACAGGGAAATTGCTTCAGACCATTGGCCTTCGCGAATCAAATGAATCGCTAGCGAATCAAGATTAGACATGGATTGAGACCATCCGTGAAAGATGTTGCCAAAAAGATGCGGAGTCTGGGTAAAACAGATAGCTCATAGGAGCTAGGAGACATGGCAACTTTTCGCCATCTTGGTGCTGTAAAGATGTAGAATCGGCACTCGATAATCGTGACCTGAGCGAAACCTTCATCTTGAGCCCAAAAAATTTGATTTCTATACTCCGCTAGCTGAACTCAGGAACCTGTCGAGCCTAACGGAGAAAAGAGTCGAGAGTGGAACGGAGTCCCTTCGACGAATTGCGATACCTCTATCATCCTCCCCCAGACGATCGGGCGATCACCCATCGATGGTTGCGTGGAATGCGTTGTGCTCACATCGCACTGAGGTCGCTTTCTGTCCGCATTTTGATGTTTTGCTTGCTGCTGTGCGGGAGCGGAGCAACGTTGAGCGGCACCGAGATCGGCGTACCTTTGTCGGATCCGAAATATCCTATCGCGGTCTTTGCATCGAAGGGAACTCGGCATGAACGTGGGGACACGACTATCTATGTGCTCGAACAAGGATGCCGCGTCTATCAAGGGCGTTTTTATGCAGAAGCTGATCGAGCCACGCTGTGGATCAAGACATTTGAAGTCGATGGCGAAACGATGCAGCAGGCCATTGTCGAACTTCAGGGAACATGCCAGGTGCGTTGGGCGGAGGATCAGCGACTGCAGGATAGCAGTTGGCTGGGACGATTGTTCTCTCGATTTGAAATCGAGGTATCTTCAGAGTCTTGGATCGATGGAGTGGATCATCCGCCAAGCGTCCCTGCTTCCGACGAGTCGTCGAGTTCTCCTTCGGCCGTTCAGCCAGCCATTGCATGGACCCAGGCGGACGAAGAGAGTTACGCTCGCCTGACATCGCAACTGCAAACTTCACCATCGCTGGGCACTATGCCGCCAGCCGGAAGTGTGGTTGCTCCCAATCAGATGACCATCGGCAATCCCCAGATGGGAGGAACGGTTCTCGATGGGGGAACCATGTCACTGCCGACGGCACCTGTACCGCTGGTTCTCAACAACGCACCCGCTCCGCTTCCAGCGCCTATCGCTGCCCAGTCATCGCCTAATACTCGCGATTCCGCGCAGCGCATCGGAGCCAAGGAGTTCGTCTTTAGCGGCCGCGGTGGTGTAGAACCGCAATTGCAGATCAACCCAAGACCTGATCGAGGCGATACGGTTGTTACGATCACTCGCGGTATTCGATTGATGTTCAATGACGTTGCCGTCCAGACCAGTGGCGGGCTGTTCGATATGGGGACAGTGTTGATCGAAGCCGATCGGTGCATCCTATGGACGAGCGATATGAATCGCTTGCTATCGCGTCGCGTGGATGATCTTCCGATCGAATTGTATCTCGAGGGAAACATTGTCTTCCAGCAGGGAAACCGCAAGATCTATGCCGATCGCATGTACTACAACGTGCAGTCGGAATACGGGATGATCTTAGGAGCGGAGGTACTGACTCCTGCGCCAGGGTATGAGGGGATTGTTCGCCTCAAAGCCGACGTGATCCAGCAGAAGTCCCGCGAGAACTTCCTTGCCAACGGTGCGGCGATGACAAGCAGCCGATTGGGGGTTCCACGCTATTGGCTGCAAGCCGACCGCATTGAGTTGAACGATCAACGACAAGCGTCTGGAAACGGCATGCTCGGATTCGGATTTCTCGCACCGGATAGCAATCAGACTCGCATGAAGGCGAAAGCCCGCCACAATTTCGTCTACCTAGAGGGGCTCCCGGTCCTCTACTGGCCGATCCTCAACAGCAACATCGATACATCGAGTTACTACGTCTCAGGTTTCCAATATCGACAGGATCAGATCTTCGGCTCTCAAGCACTTGTCGACTTTAATCTCTACCAGATCTTGGGCATTGAAGCAGTCGATGGAACTCGGTGGAATTTGTCCACGGACTATCTAAGCGAGCGAGGATTCGCAC
>CAYXFO010000448.1:0-3631 GCA_964464255.1 uncultured Pirellula sp. | reverse complement strand
CCCTCGATGCATTCAATTCTATGGGAGAGCAAGAAGAAACCAAGGATGTTCCTGTTATCATGTTGGTGGACCCGCGACAGCAACATGTGATCCGAGGGGCAAAAACGTCTGACCATCATGTCTTGTTGTCAATGCCCTTGAAGGTTCGAGAACTCAGACAGATGTTGGCTCGACTCACCCATCGACCGGTTGACCCGGTTACTCCCTAATACAAACCCATAATCGCGCGAAGGAGTGCCATGACAAGCAAACACTGCTCACCCGCCGCAATTAAGAAACAGAGTCTTCTGTCTCTTTATCTGTTGTTCGTTCTAACGTCATGCCTTTCGGCAATGGCACAAGATGCAACCGATGCGGAATCCACCCCCAGCAAGGCTGTAAAGGTCGATGTTGCGCAGGCCAAGTTGGATGCGGAGCGATTGCTACCCAGCACCTCTATGATGTTCATGCAAATCGCGCCCGTGGAACTCTGGGCAAACCACCCATTGAGAGATCGCATCTTCGAGAGCGAGCCATTTCAGCAGTTATGGGACTCGCCCCAAATCCTCAACGCTCGCACCGCGCTGGTGGCGGGCGAATGGGCGATGGGGATGAAGCTCGAGACGTTGGCTAAGCGATTGACGGCAGGGGGCGTCTATGTCGCCATCGACCCAGACACCGAGGGGATCGCTATGTTGATGCGAACCCGAGACGAGAAATGGTTGCAACGCACCATCACCAAGCTTCTGGAGTTCGCCCGCAACAATGAGGCGAACACGTCTGGTCAGCGCGAGATCCCCTCCGCCTTGTACAAGGGGATCCGCGGCTACAAATTCCAGGATACGGGATTCGCGCAACTGGGACCTTGGTTGCTGGTCACCAATAAGACCGAGCTGGCCAAATCGATCGTGGACCACTATGTGGATGGCAGCAACGATTCGCTTGCCGATGCCACTTGGCGTGTATCCTCGACCCACGGCCCGGATCTGCCGCGAGAGGGTCAGGACAAGTCCTCGATCATGTCGATCGCAACCGCAGAAGTGGATTTAGCGACCGCCCGCAGACTCTTTGCTTCGAACGATCTGTTTCGGGAGCAAGCCAAGGATTTCGGCGCTGAGTTATTGCTCGGAGGTATCCTGGAATTGCTGCAGAATGCACCGAGCGTTGCTGTCGATTTGCGATTGGAACCGGATGCCGTATCGACTGATATCTCGTTTCCGACGGAAATGAAATGGTTTGAAGACTCGCGAGAACATTACGTCGGACCGCGCGGCGAGGGAAAGTCGCTCCCTCTTCTTGCAGTCGACGACTCGATCGCATCGCTCAGCACCTACCGCAATCTATCGGAAATGTGGCTCAGGGCGGGTGATCTGTTCGATCAGCAAGTCAACGACCAACTCGCACAAGCAGACAACACCCTGACCACTCTTTTCTCGGGACGAGATTTCGGGACCGATATTTTGGGTGCGATCGAACCTGAGATTCGGATGGTGGCCACGCCGCAAACATGGGAATCGGATCAGTCTGAACCATCGGTGAAACTGCCAGCGTTTGCCATGGTCGGCAAATTGAAAAACCCTCGCACGATGCAAAAAGAGATGAAACGGATCTTTCAAAGTTTCATCGGGTTTTTGAATGTTGTCGGGGCGATGGAAGGGCAACCACAGTTGGATCTGATGTCCGAAACATCGGAAAACTCCTCCGTGTACTGGGGTGAGTATGTCGTCGATGCCGATCGAAAGTATGAAAACGGTCTGCCGATCCAATTCAATTTTTCTCCAACCCTCGCGTTTGTCGGCGATCACATGATTCTGTCGAGTACAACGAAACTGGCGAAGCAGTTGAGTCTTCACCCGGACCGAATCGTCCGCGACCAAACTTCGAGCAACTCATCGCTTCATACGGAATTTGTGATCAGCGCCGAATCAGTACAGCAAGCGCTCGTAGCCAATCGCGATTCTCTGATTGCACAGAACATGCTGGAGAAGGGGCATTCGCGAGTCGAAGCGGTCAAGGAAATCGATACACTGATGGGGATCCTTGAACTGCTCGACGAATTCAAGTTGGAAATGGCGTTTGCCGACCGCTCCATGATGAAGCTTCGAGTCAACTATCGGTAGCAGCGACTGCGAATCGGAGGGCTTGTGTTATACGAAATCGATCCCAGAACACCGATCGATCAGATCGATCCAACTTGGGCGTGGGGACCATGGCAAGCAAATGCCCAAGAACCCTGGGACGAAGCGCGGGTTCACCTTTTGTTCCGCCGCGGAGGTTTCGGATGCAACATCCAGGAACGTGATGAAGCGTTGAAACGAGGGCCGCAGCATACGCTTCGGATGCTTTATGGCGATGGCAGTCCACAATTGCGATCTCGTGTCGAAAGCTTTGAAGAGGAGTCAGAATCTCTCGCTTCAGCCGTTCGAGCCGGAGGTAACCTCGAAGCATTAGCGGCTTGGTGGATGCATCGCATCGTAAAGTCCCCCAGTCCGATCGTCGAAAAGATGACTCTGTTTTGGCATGGGCACTTTGCAACAGGTGCTGAGAAAGTGATCGATGCTGAACTGATGTATATTCAGAATCGGTCGCTTCGCGCCCGAGCTGTTGGCGATTTCCGAGCGATGGTGCACGAGATATCGAAAGACCCAGCGATGCTGATCTATCTGGACAGCATCTCCAACCGCAAGGCACATCCCAACGAGAATTATGCGCGCGAATTGATGGAACTGTTTTGCTTGGGCGAGGGCAACTACACCGAACGGGACGTCCAGGAGCTAGCCCGCTGTTTCACCGGCTGGGAAATACGACGCAAAATGTTCCGTTTCAACCCCTATCAGCACGACTCGGGAATGAAACAAGTCCTTGGACGCTCCGATATCGAGTCGGGTGAACAAGCCGTCGACGTGGTTCTCGATCAACCCACCATGCCCCGCTTCATCGCCACAAAGATCTTTCGATACTTGGTGTGCGACGAGCCGCAGGCCCCTGGCCCCTTGATTGAACCGCTCGCACAATACTTCGTCCAATCGGGATACTCGATCGGTTCTCTCGTCGATCGAATATTGTCCAGTCGCTTGATGCTGTCCTCCTGGTGTGCAGGACGAAAGGTTCGATCTCCGGTAGAGTTCGCGGCCGAGTTGATGCGAGGCTTGTCTGCGACCTCGAATTTGGAGCGTGTTTCCAAATTGCTCAAGCAACTCGGTCAGGGGCTGTTTTTTCCACCTAATGTCAAAGGTTGGGAAGGAGGCCGCTCTTGGATCAATTCATCGACACTGATCGGACGGGCGAATTTCGTCGTTGATTTGCTCGCCGACGGAAACACGAGGTTCGATGGCAAGCCGCTTGATGCCTGGTGCACCTCTCACGGGATCAGCAACAACGAGTGGCTCGAGTGGCTGGAACGTTCGTTGTTGGTATTGCCATTGACCGAAGAGGAGAAAAATCGCTGCCGCGGCGGATCTCCGGCCACCATGCTTGGGCTTCTGGCTCGCAACCCAAAAATACATCTTTCGTAGGTAATCATGAAACGCAGAGAGTTTGGCATTGGAACAGTAGCCGCCGCAACCGGCTTGGCAATCGGTGCTGCAACCCCTGGTCGCTGGATGCAAACGCTGGCGAACGAACTAAGTCTCACTGATGCGCCCGGCAGCAA
>CAYXFO010000447.1:0-3633 GCA_964464255.1 uncultured Pirellula sp. | reverse complement strand
ATCCAGTACGGATTGGATTCGCTGTGCAACTTGTTCGGCAGTCGTGATTGTCGCGAGGTTGAGCGTAATCGGTGTAGTCGCATTGCGACCTGCAACACCCTCAATCGCCAAACCGCTAGTGCCTCTCGCAATGCGGACGCTCGGATCGGTTCCTACCGAGACAGTACCATTTGGGCCAACGCTTGCTGTGACCCCCAAGCCGGAACCATTGATGGCCGAGGCGATCAACGCGGCTTGGTTGCTCAGAGATGCTGTATCCAGAGAAACGAGGATGTTTCCCGGTTGGATGGTCGCATTTCCATCAATCTCAAACGTTGCCGACAGGCCGCCGCGTTGGATGGAGAAAGTTTGACCATCGAAGAGCCCTTGAGGAACTCCAGCCACGGCCGGAATCCTTACTCCGTAAACCGGTGTCGTTCCAGTCTGACCGACCGATGCGATACCGCTATTCTCCGTAATGAATTGAACAGGTGCTTGGCTGAGTATTTGGATCGAGTTGGTTCCGAAGGGTTCTGCGGTCAGGTTGAGTCCTTCGGCTCGAATAGCGTCGGCAATCTTGCCAGCCAACACTGAAGGCAGATCCTGAGTGTTGAACGGTATGACCCGAACTCCCGTGGTAGACAGGTTGTTGTTGTCGAATTCAAACTGAACTCGACGGGAACCATTATCGATTCTGAAGGTGGTTCCATCGAGTATGTTGTGTGTCAGCCCATCCAGCGAGGTAGGTATATTGAGGCGAAGACCGGTTTCTATTTCAAAATAGTTCGGCGACTTGTTCGCATCCAAAATGGTGTAAACCGTTCCATCAACCATCTGCGTTGGAGCTGCGGCGACGATCGACTGTTCTTGTCCAACGATGAAGCGAATGGTGTAGAAGGCTCCGGATTCCCACAATCCCGACAGAGATGTCAACCGGATCAGTTTGCTGGTTGCGTCGTATCCGAAACGGTAATCCCGTCCTTCCAAGAGGACTTCGCCGTTCTTGGAAACACTGATCGCGGTAGCCAGAACGGTAGCCGGATCGATATCCGATCCTTGCGAGACGTTATTCAGAGCGGATGCATCAAGCAATTGGATATCGATCGTTCGCAAGTTTGAACTCACCAACTCGATCGTCCCTACCGCCGGATTTCCATCGAGACCAGCGGCATCGTTATCTAAAGGATTGATCGACACGGCGATGGGCCCCAAGAAATCGGAGCGATCTGCAGCCCCTCTTTCCTTGAAGATCGATTCTCCAATACCTGGAGGAGCGGTGACGGTAGGGTCATCGACTCGCAAAGCTCCATAGATATCCAGCGCCGGAGCGATGATTGGCGATGCGGCCAATCCGAGGTCCCGCTTCACTGCGAGCATCGCGTCGCGATCGAGCAGACTGTCGATCGAGGAGTCGATCGACGGAGCCCCTGGAATAGGATAAGTATTCAGCAAGCCGATATTGGTAAAGAGCGGTACGGACGCGCTAGCGATGATTGGGAACTGGCCAACCGAAACCCCTACAGCATTCGTCGTATTGGCTTGGTAGAGGGTACCTCCAATAACCGTCGTGTTGCTGTTCGCCGAAACGTTGATCCCTTCCACGCCGTTGACCAAGATGTTGTTCATCAGCGTTGGACTCGCATTGTTTTGGACCCGGATACCGGTCCCGCCTGGAGTGAAGCGGAAAGCGCTTCGAGACGACAAAGCTCCAACAGCATCGATATCGGCACCTACGGAGTCTCCGCTGATTCCGCCTTCATTCGGTTCGTCGGTGAGGCGAACGAAATACAGTTGACTCAAGGAGTTGAAGCCGAACTGATCGAGGTCGATGAACGGCGAGTTGTACGAGGCAGAGCCTACCGAAGTGTAGTTAACTCCATCGGAGCTCACTTCAACTCGGACCAGTTCTGCAGCTCCTACTTCGTAGACCGCCAAATCTGGGCTAGCATCATCGGAGCCTGTCAAAATATTGTCGTCAAAGCGAACGACTAGCACCCCTCCACGGCCCAAGGAAACTACTCCTTGGTTAGGCCGAGGCTCACCAACGCTCGAGTAGTTTGGAACTCCAAGAGCCTGGGTTGCATCTTGCAGGCCGGTCAATGGAACCGGCCCACCGCCTGCTCGCGGATCATACGAGACAACACTATCCGCGAACGAGAGGCTACCTGTGCGGTAGAATGCTCCGTCAATCGTCGTTGAGGCCGGTATCGAAATCGTCGAAATCCTTCCTCCCACTATGGTGTTGTTGACGACTCTCGCGAAGGGCACAGGGGCTTGTGGCAAATCGATGGTGGTAGCCACCTCTCCCGAGATTCGGATACCGCCAACGCGATTCGCGAACAATTCGTTGTTCATAACAACCGCGCCAGGGATCAGTCGCTGATCATTGATAGTCAGCAGATTGCGTACGCTTCCCTGATTTGGAGCCCGCGAAACAGCGTCCCGAGCATCTGCCGACAGGGAAATTCCAACATCAGAGGAGTTGGAGATGCGAGAGTTTTCAATCAAAACCTGTCCTTGATCCCGCGTGATATTGCGATCTCCCTCAAGAAGCTGCGACACAACCGCGCCAACTCTCGGGGTTACCACCACCGCTACCGAACCGCCAATCGAAATCGCGTCAGAGGCTTGACCTCCTAGTCCGACAACCGGGCGGGCAACAACTCGCAATCGCGTCTGCACCGCAGGGGAATTGATGATCGCCAAGACACGAGCCGCAAGTGCGACAGCAGACTCACTGACAGTGGGATTGAACGGAATCGCGACATTGCCTGCGCGTACTCCGAAATTCGGGGTACCCACAATTGCAGTCGAATCGTCGAATTCCAATTCCACGGAGTTCATCCCGTCTTCGATGCGAATGGTGTCTCCATCCCGAACCGAGCTGCTCGCGTTGAAGCGAATATTTGGCGAGCGATTGAAGATAAATCCGATATCGGGATTCATGCTCACGCTTACCGAGCCTACCAAAGAGACATCGGTTGAGTTTCTACCTGTGCTCGACCCATCTGACGACAAAGCTCCGACATTGAGGATGCTTTGAACAACGGACGAATTCACAGTGTTGCGGAAGCGCTCAGCGATGACGAACGCCGATTCGTTTGCAATCGGATCAAAGGTTATCGGTAGGTTTCCAGAGCGTACCCCCCGCCCAGGCGATCCAGCAGGTAGCGAGATATCCTCGAATTCCATCGTGATGAAGTTGGTTCCATCGTTGATGGTGAGCGTGCTGCCGTCGGAAATCTTCGAGGCATTGTTGAAACGAATTTCAACCGTATTGTTCAACGCTTGGTTGGGATCGAACGCGCGATTGAGATTGATATCCGAACGAGTCGGTGCTCCATAATCCGAGCCACTTCGAATCTCGAGTTGATAGCTTCCTACCAGAATCTCACTACCCGCGCTGGGGACTTGAACGAAAGCCGTGTTGGCCGTAGCTCCTGTGACGAATTCGCCTCGCTCGGCTAAACCGATCATGAAGTCGTCCAGATACAAGCCTTCAAATGCATTGTTTTGAGCTCTCACCGCTGGTCGGGGCGATGTCAGACTGTATTCGGACGTATCATCTCCCACGCGAGCCCCGGTCGCAAAGAACGGCCCTGGCGACCCAACAGAGAACCCGGTCATGTCTAAATAGTCATCGCGCTGCGAGAT
>CAYXFO010000446.1:0-3633 GCA_964464255.1 uncultured Pirellula sp. | reverse complement strand
GGGGTGGGAGGTGAAGAAGCTCGGCGAAATCGCGGAGGATATCCGCCGCAATGTGCCAAAAGGCGAACTCGAAGAACCAAAGCCATACGTCGGCCTCGAACACATCCCGCGCCGTTCGCTACCGCTTGATGCTTGGGAAACAGCAACCGAACTCGGTTCGAACAAACTGGCGTTCAAGAAAGGGGAAGTTCTGTTCGGGAAGATTCGGCCCTACTTCCACAAGGTCAGCGTTGCCCCATTCGATGGCCTTTGCTCCGCCGATACCATTGTCATCCGCGCCCGTCGCCCGGAGCATTACGCCGCCGTGGTCGCGTGCGTCTCCAGCGATGCATTCGTTGCTGAAGCAAGCGCGACCGCCAACGGCGCGAAGATGCCACGTGCAAATTGGGACGTGCTGGCGAAATTCCCGGTCGTTATTCCGTCGGGCAGAGTGGCGGAGAAATTCACCGCGCTGTTGACCGACATGATCGCGGATCAACAGACCCTTATCTTTCAAATCCAAAACCTCCGACGCACGCGCGACCTGCTGTTGCCGCGTCTGCTCTCCGGCCAGATCGACGTGGAGGCCATCGCCTCATGAACCTCTCAACAACCACGAATTGGCCAGCCTGGTTCAATTCATGGCAGCCCTGCGGAATGGGTCTCATGGGGAACATAGGACCTATTTGTCTTCTAGGACCTATTTGTCTTCTTAGACCCATTGCCCTTTTTTGTCATACCAATCCAGCAAAAATCATCCGTCCTATGTGTCTTCTGGGTCCCATACGCCCTATATTGTCACTTTTCCGGCAGATCACGTTTTTTGCAGGAAATCAACCATGAGTGGTTTCATTCCAGCGCACGGCGGTTACGAAGATCTGCTGTCGTTTCGCAAGTCGCGCATCGTGTACGACGGCACGGTTCGCTTCTGCGAACGCTTCCTCGATAAACGCGACCGCACCGTGGATCAAATGGTTCAGGCTGCCAGATCGGGCAAACAGAATATCCTCGAAGGCTGCATGGCTAGCGCCACATCAAAAGAAACTGAAATCAAACTGGTCAACGTGGCTCGCGCTAGCTTAGAAGAATTGCTGGAAGATTACCGCGATTTTCTACGCGTTCGCGGCCAGCCGCTGTGGGACAAGGATTCCCGCGAAGCAGTGTTTGTGCGAAAACTAGGATCTAAGAACGATGTGTCCTATGAGTCCTATAGGACCTATCTCGATACTCGCCCTTCCGAGATTGTGGCCAACATCCTGATCTGCCTGATTCACCAGACCAACTACCTGTTGGACCAACAGTTGCGTGCCCTGGAAAAGGCCTTCCTCGCCGAAGGCGGCCTGCGCGAACGAATGACCCGCGCCCGACTGGAAGCCCGAAACAAACAGCAACGGCGCGACTCATGAGCCTACCCCCCCTATATTCCTGTCGCGATGACTTGGAACAATCTGGATCACCGACTGCTGCTACCTTTGGTCGGTCAGGCAAATGCAGCCTTGGCTCGCGATGACGGTTTGTTGCCGAGGAGCATGAAATGTCGCTCGGAGATGCTTGAGGAGTCTGAAAGAGCCTCAAGGGAATTTGTGGAGTGCCTGAGCTCCACAATTTCCTGTCCGGCCACGAACCCTGCCCGGCGGTGGCAGCATGACTGATCCATCCTTGATCCCAGCCGATTACGCCCCGCTGCTCGCGGAGATCAAGGCTCGCGTGCGCTACTTTGTGCCACAAGTTGTGGCACAATTGGAAGGGAACACAGTAGTGCCAAAGGTTACGGCGACTGCTTTTTGTGTCCTTGCGTAACCTGTATTCGTGTTTCCGAGGATCAAAACGTCGAAACAAGAAGCATCTTAGGCCCTTGAAGCGAAAGATCTTAGCAAATCAATGACATCTCCGATCGACTTGCAAGACAAGCTCAGACAACTTCGAGTGCTACCATCCGAAACCGAATGGATCGAATTCAAAGAGGTGTTTTGGCTCAGCGTAAGTCGCGTAAACGTTGGCTAGGTTTAGTTTAGTACTCGAAAAATCCAAAACGATTTACACTTAGACTACACACAAGCCCCGGCCCGATGACGCCCCACCGCAGCCAATACGATACCCTGTCCCCCCCAACTCGTTTAACTTTGGATCCGATCCTCACAAGCTATCATGCCTGACGTGACTCCCTCTCCCGTCGATTACTCCCAGCTCCTTGCCGAGGTCAAAGAGCGCGTCCGCTCTGCGCAGTACGCTGCGCTCAAAGCGGTCAACACCGAACTTGTCGCCCTGTACTGGGACTTGGGCCGAATCATCGTAGAGAGACAGGATCAAGCTGGGTGGGGTAAATCCGTGGTCGAAAGACTCTCACAAGACCTGCGGCGCGAGTTCCCCGGCGTGGCCGGTTTTTCAGTTCAGAATTTGTGGTATATGCGGCAATTCCACATGGAATACCGAGGGAATGAAAGACTCCAACCACTGGTTGGAGAAATTGCCTGGGCACACAACCTTGTGATTATAAGCAAGTGCAAAGCCCCCTTGGAACGTGAATTCTACCTGCGAATGACCCGAAAGTTCGGATGGTCAAAGAACGTACTGATCCATCAAATCGAAAACCAAAGCTACGAAAAGTCTCTCTCGGGCCAGTCCAATTTCGACCAGGCCCTGACCCCAGAACAACGGGATCAAGCGAAAATCGCTGTCAAAGACGAATACACCTTCGATTTCCTAGAACTGGCCGAAGAACACAGCGAGCGGGAACTTGAGCGGGCACTGATCAGCCGCGTTGAAGACTTCCTGAAGGCCATGGGTGGCCTGTTTGCCTTCATGGGCAGCCAATATCGACTCGAGGTGGACGGCCGAGAGTTTTTCTTGGACCTACTGCTGTTCCATCGCCGATTGCGATCTCTGGTGGCCATCGAACTGAAGATCGGTGATTTTCAACCCGAGTTCGTGGGTAAAATGCAGTTCTACCTGACCGCCCTGGACAGGCAGGTACGGCAAGAGGATGAAAACCCCTCCATTGGCATCATTCTCTGCAAGGAAAAGAATCGCACCATCGTCGAGTATGCTCTTCATGATGCGACCAAGCCCATCGGGGTGGCTACCTACCAGATCACCAAGACACTGCCCAAAGAGTTCAAAGGGCAACTACCTAAGCCCGAGGAGATCGCAGCCTTGTTGGACGGCCTAGACCTATGACCCACGCCTACACCGAAGACCAACTCGTCGAGCAACCCGCTATCGAGTTCTTTGATTCCCTCGGTTGGCAAACCGTATCGGCCATCGACGAAGCCCTCGGCTCGCCTCCCCCTGCATCAACCCCCGATCCCAACCAAAAAACTTGGCTCGGACGAGAAACTAAAAGCCAAGTCGTACTTGTCGAAAGACTCCGAAGAGCCCTGGCCAAACTCAATCCGGGCCTGCCCGACGAAGCGATCCAATCGGCCATCGATCAACTCGAGCGCGATCGATCCGCCATGAGCATCGAAGCGGCCAATAAAGAAATCTACCAACTCCTCAAAGAAGGCATCCCGGTCTCGATCCCCGACCGTGAGCACGGCGGGCAGACGACCGAACGCCTGAGAGTCATCGATTGGGATGCCCCCCATCAAAACGACTTCCTGCTGGTTAGCCAACTGAGTGTCGTCGGCAGCCTCTACACTTGCCGCCCCGATC
>CAYXFO010000445.1:0-3634 GCA_964464255.1 uncultured Pirellula sp. | reverse complement strand
AAATCTGGGACCTATCTCGCAACGATTTGGAAGCCAGCCAAGAGGTTCAGAAAGGGTTGATTCGTTGGAAAAGCAAGGCTGCGATCGAGCACTGGCGAACAGTTGTTCGCACCCCATCTTCACCTGCCGTCCTTATGCGACTCGCGATCGAAGGACTTGGCGAATGCGGAACGAGCGAAGACTTGAAAACGCTCACGGAACTCCTCGAGTCGGAATCTACGCCGATCGACCAGCGATTGCTGGCAGCATCGGCTCTGGGAAAGCTAAATCGCACGGGGCTGACCGCACTAGCCCGCAAGTACTGGGAATCCAGCCTGCCGGAACGAGACATCGTGACAGTCGCGTTACTTAGCCAACACGCAGACGATGACTCGCTGGCACTGGTTCGCGCTGTGCATGAGAAAGGAAGTTCGCCTTCGAAACGCATGGCTGCGGAATGTCTAACCAAACACTCGCAATCGATTGCAGAAGAATTTGCCCCCGAATGGCTTAGAGATCCGGATTCCCATTATCGAGCGTTGGCACTTCAAGTCGCGTCGACCGGCGACTCTATGAAGGCGATCGATGTGGCTCGAACGATGCTTCGCGATGACGAGGATCGATTGCGTCGAACAGCTCGCCGACACCTTCTCGAACTAGCCTCTGGCCATCGCGAAAACATCGATGCACTCATCGAGCAGGAACTCGGCGGAAACGACTGGAGAAGCATCGAGCAATCCATCATCCTGATCGCCGAACTAAGAGATTCACGGCTGTGCGAGCAACTCCTCGAATTGCTTGACCATCCCCAAGCAGAGGTTCATATGCATGCTGCCTGGGCTTTGAGAGATCTCTCGGAATCCGGTACCATCGTCGATAGGATTTATGAAAAAGCGGTGCAATTAACCGACAGCCTAGAAAATCAAACCAAGCAATTTGGCAAATCGGACACGATTATGCTGAGTCTGCTGCTCGAAACCTTCGGCCGACACAAGTACGAGCCAGCCTACAAGATGCTGACTAGATACGTCCCCAAGAACGACTACAAAATGGGGAATCTTTCGCGCGCTTCGGCGATTTGGTCGATCGGTCAAATCAAGAAAGAAGTGGATGATGCCGAACTGCGAGCTTCGCTTCGCGAACGCATCAAGGATCTCCCACCCGACAGACCAGAAAATTACCTGGTTCGTTTCAATTGCATCCTAGCACT
This sequence comes from uncultured Pirellula sp., assembly GCA_964464255.1. Lineage (GTDB taxonomy): Bacteria > Planctomycetota > Planctomycetia > Pirellulales > Pirellulaceae > JBKCUI01. The sequence continues at coordinate 2,445 of CAYXFO010000445.1, read as the reverse complement.
TGGCGAATTCGGCTTCAAAGACAGCCAAGAAGTGGTCGATCAATACAGCGGCTCACCGCCGTTCCCTCTAGGCTATGCCGGGAATTGGGCGAGAGAACAGTTCAAAAAATCCAACAAGTAGTCGTCTCTTCACTAGACTCAGGGGATAGCAGGTTTTGGATTGGAAGCAGGTTCGCGACTCGATCGAAATGGATCCATCGCTGATCTACCTCAATACGGGTACTTCAGGCCTCGTACCCAAAAACGTTCACTTACGGGCCTTGGAACTGCGTGTCGAACTTCATCACAATCCCACTCGGAGTGCTTGGTTAGCCCCCTGGGATGACGTGTGGCTTTCCCGCTTTCGCTTGTCCCAGAGTGTTGCCACCACCCCCGATCGACTTGTTTTCTTCACCAATATCTCTCAGGCCATCAATACATTCTGTCTGTCCGCGAATCTGCCAACAGACTCGGAAATTTTGTTGACAGACCACGAGTATGGATCGATGCGAATGGCATGGGAACGCGTTGCAAAGCGCCGAGGTTGGAATCTTCGTGTGGCATCACTCCCCTTAGATCAGGAGGATCCCAATCGATACATCGATGCGATCACCTCTCAGTGGACCAAACAAACCCGTCTTCTTTATATCAGCCACGTGCTCTACTCCTCCGGTCACGTTCTCCCTTTAAAGCCAATAATCCGAAAGGCACGCGAGGCGGGAATACTCGTCTTCGTCGATGGAGCCCATGCGCCGGGGATGATTCCATTGAATTTGAGCCAGCTCGGAGCCCATTTCTACGCAGCCAACCTCCACAAATGGTTCCTTGCACCAGTCGGTGCAGCCTTCTTGTATGTCGAAGAGGGAATGGAGGACCACCTCGAACCTTGGCAAGTCAGTTGGGCCTACCGTGACGACCGTTCGCAGCCCCATGCCAGAAACGAATTCGGATCCACCCCTTGGATTCGTCAATTCGAGATGGAAGGAACTCGCGATATCACTCCCTGGCGGGTGATTCATCTCTGTTGCGATTTCCACGAGTCCATTCCCGAGACTCAAAAACGAGAAAGACTCTGGGAACTCAGCCAACTTGTTCGAGAGTCAGTCGATGGAGTGGGCGGTTTGCGCTGCATCACACCCGAAACACCTCAACTCCGGGCCGGTCTTACATCGTTCATAGTACCGCCATCCATCGCTGGTCAGCAATTGCGCCAGAGGCTCTGGGACCGCCATCGCATCGAAGTCAATTTAGTCGAAGTCGGCGACGTCGATTACCTGCGAGTTTCGACGCATATTTATAACTGCGAAGAGGAAGTCGATGCCTTGGCTCGAGCGATTCGAAGCGAGATTCCGAAAAGCTGATCCGCGAGTCGATCCCGTTTTTCCTGTTTCATTCGTCGCCTTGTTCATCCAAGCGAATCCATCCAATGTGCAAACAGGATCCAACCACCAAACCAAGGGCGAACCCGATCGCAATATTGTTGAGCGCCATGCAGGCACCCGCCGTCAACAACATGATGAAAGCGTCGGACCGGCGAACTTGATCTCGAGTCACCATCGCTAACTCTGCTCCGGAAAACATCAGCAGCACTCCCAGGACGCTCTTGGGGAATGCCGTGCACAACGCGATCAGTGATGAACCCAGGAGAACAGCCAACAGCATCTTCATACAGCCCAGAAACAAAATGGAACCGTTGGTGCGAGCACCGAATCGATACTGGCCAGCCAACCCACCCGCCCCGTGACACATCGGCATAGCTCCGAACCAACACGATACCAAATTCATAATCCCGACCGACATCGCGACCGATTTGGGACTCGCGGATCGCTTTGGAAACAAGTCCGACGACAGCGCACATACGGCGACTACGGAGTTCAATGTCGTTAGAGGGATCTGAGGCAACGCAGCCTTCGGAAATGCACTCATGAAATCCGACCATGAGATAGGGGTCCAGCGAGGAAGCGTGAAACCGATCGAAATCGCCATTTTCGGATCGGTGAAAAAAGCGATTGCCAAGCCAAGCCCGAATAGCAATAACGCAACCGGGATCCTTTTGGAATGAAACAATACGAGAACCAGAGCGCCACAAACAATCCCAGTCAACATGCTGTCGGTTGCGAACCACACCTTCGTACCTGCAACCATCTGCATTCCCTTCATCAACAGTGTCATCCCGAGCGCTAGCTGCAATCCTCGCACAACACTCTTTGGCACCAGTCGATTCAGCAGGTCGATACCGCCGGTCAGAGCTAGAACCAGCACAACGAAACTAACCGTGGCTCCCGAGGCGAGAATCTCCGATACCGTCAACCCTTCGGTAAGCGCGACAGCCGCAATCGCCTTCATCGGTTGCACCGCCATCGGTATGGAGTAAACCACTCCCGTAACGACGTTGAACAGGCCTGCGAAAAATAGGGCTGAGGCAAAGCTGAGACCGTTTTCCGTCGCCATTCCCACCAAGAGAGG
>CAYXFO010000444.1:0-3640 GCA_964464255.1 uncultured Pirellula sp. | reverse complement strand
CGTAATGCCTCCACGCGGCCCCCAACGGCTTTCCAATTCCGCCCGCTTGGGAGCGACCACTTTGAGAAAATCATCGAAGATACGATTGGTGACGTTCTCGTAGAAAATTCCTTCGTTGCGGAATCGCTGCAAGTACAGCTTGAGACTTTTCAGCTCGACGCATTTTTTGTCAGGGACGTACCGAAAAGTGAGAGTTCCAAAGTCTGGCTGACCTGTCTTGGGACAGATCGACGTAAACTCTGGGCATACGATCTCGATCGAGTACTCTCGATCTGGATAAGAGTTCTCGAAACATTCCAGCTCGTTGACGTAGGTTGTCCCTGGCACAATGGTCCTCGGGGTTGGTGAAAGAAAATAGCTGCAATCATGATCCACGACTTTGGACACGAAACTCTAAAAAGCATGCCTTGGCGTCGAGCATGGGAATGCATATCTTAGCAATCTAGATATTTCGCAACAGATCGCCCTGCGGCGAACCATTTTCCGGGCTTCAGGAGTTCCAACGCGTGATCCGCGTAGCCGAGGTTTTTCACAGTATTCAAGGGGAGGGATTCCTGGCCGGGACCCCCAGCATCTTTATTCGCACCAGCGGTTGCAATTTGCGGTGCTGGTACTGCGACACCCGTTATGCATCCTGGGAACCGGAGGGGGAGAGCCATCCGGTAGAGTCATTGTTGCAAGCGGCCTCGAAATGGACGACCGAACATGTCGTCATCACCGGTGGCGAACCAATGATTTTCGACGATCTTGGTGAGTTATGCCAGCGACTTCGCGACGCGGGGAAGCATATCACCATCGAGACCGCGGGAACGGTCGATCGGAATGTGCCTTGCGATCTGTGGTCGATCAGCCCCAAGCTCAGCAACTCCACGCCGGTTGGTTATGCGACCGATGCATGGATTGCCCAGCACGATGAACGTCGCAATCAACCCCGCATCGTCGAATCGCTGATGCAGCGAGGGGAGTATCAGTTGAAGTTCGTCGTCGGCTCAATTTTGGATGCCGAGGAGGTACTCGAGTATTTGAGAGAATTGCGGGGCTGGTCGCGAGATCGCGTCATGTTGATGCCGCGCGGCATGACGGCGGAAGAGTTGGAGTTGCAGACCGGATGGTTGACCCAGTGGTGCACCGCACACGATCTGAGACTGTGCGATCGTTTGCACATCTATTGGTTCGGTAACCGCCGAGGGACATGAGGGTCCCCTACAACCGTTACGATTGGCAGGGTCGACCGGATAGCAGCGATTCGCGAGTGAGTTTTCGTGGAAGTTCCCAGGCCTCTGATTAGTCTGAGAACTATGAGAAACCTCCATTCAACACACGGTCAGAGTCTCTTGGTTGCCGCGCGATCCTTGGTGTTTGCGACGGTCGTATTCGGTTCGTATTCCTGGGGCCAAGTCCCTTGCGAACCACGCTCGATTCCGCGTCCTCCGGCCAAGCAGGTTGCACATCCTGCCGCTCCCTCGGTCGATTGGACAACGATGCCATCGACCTATACGCACGATGCGACTGGCCAGCGAGTGGATCAGTATGCGCGGGGTGTTGATCCTGAAGCTGTCAGTGAAGCGGATGTCGTGCGAAGCGGGTTCACGCATACGCGCAGCAGCCTGCAAGTCGGTTTCAATTCCGATCATTATCACGTCACCGAGCAATGGGGTGGCCAAGTTCGTCCGTATGGCGAGTGGCGTTTTCCGTATCGACCGTTCTCGGTTCCGTATGGAGCTTGGGGGCCGCAATTGCCACAGGTTTCAGTACAAGGCTTAGGCGTCTATCCATGGGGCGTTGGCCCAGGCCAACCGCATCCAGGCCATCAACATCCGTGGCAACCGCAACCGGGGCAGCAGCAACCGGGGCAGCCGGGCGTGGCCGGGGCTGCGGGCGCACCCGCGGGAGCGGGTGGCGTGCCAGCGGGAGTTGGCGGCGCGGCAATGGGAGGTATGGGACCAATGGGAGGCGCGGGACCGATGGGAGGTATGGGACCGGGTGCGCCGGTTCCGGGTTACGGATACCCGCAGGGGGTACCGTGGTGGGGATATCCTGGCGTATCGCCTTACGCGCCCTACGGTGGCGTTGGCCCGTATGGTGTCGGCCCTGCGAACGGACTGAGTCCGATTCAGGAGGACTACTATCCTCAGGCTCCGATTTATCAGCAGCCCTCAGAGGGTTATTTCCATTCCCCTTATCGACCTGGTCCGTAGCGAATTAGCAGCCCTTCAAAACTTCGGTGAACACGCTACAATCGCAGGTTCTGCACCCATAGCTCAATTGGATAGAGCATCGGTCTACGGAACCGAAGGTTTCTGGTTCGAATCCAGATGGGTGTACTTCCGTCTTTTCCGGATCCGATCGTATGAACTCAGATTGCGTTTCGTTCGTGGATTCTGGCTGGCGATTTTTGCGGGTCACTCTTGAGCATTGTTTTCGTGCCGTCGCCTTGGAGTTACCAGTGTATTCGCGAATCTCTACGGGACGTAAATTTGGATCGCGCTCTATTTCATTGATCCTGAAGCTTTACAGAGCTTGAAACGGATGTGGTCCCCCACAGATTGACGAGGCTGTTTACGATGCTCGCCCTCAGCCCCTCGGTTCCCATCTACGTGCACTGCGAGTCTATCAATATTCGCAGAGAGCTTCGATGGTCTCTACGGCATCATCAGGAATGACTTTCAACGCGATGTGCGCGATGGCGGCCTGTTCATGTTCCTCAATCAGCGCCGACAAACGAGCCTCAACCGGCTCGTTGCCTTAAAGATGATCCCGGCACGTCACTTGCGATTTAGGCGAAAGATAGAGGGCAAAAAATGGAGGGCAAAAAAATGTTGGGGCAAAAAGATTTTTTGTGAGATGGTGATCGAGAGAGGCCGAGCAATAAATATTAACACCTTGCTGCACCGAAGTTAGCAAAGGCCACCATGAGGCTCGTCCGCATGGAGCTCTGATCACGATCTGCGTGGCACCCCCTGAGCCTTTGCGAAGGGCGTGGGATTCGATAGGCTCCCCAGTGGCCTTGTGCCACTGGAAGCCAAGCTTCATCGTTAGCAAGCGACCGGCACGCATAACGCCCCCCAGTTGCCTTGTGCAACCGGAGGCAAAGCTTCCTCAGCTAGCGTTATAGGTGACTTTGATCGCGACATCGCGCTGCAGTTCGTCATCGACCGCACGATAGACGGCCCCGAAGCCACCTTTACCCAGTTGAGCAACAACGCGATACCGGCCAAAGGATTTGGGGAGATTCTCATTTTTTTGAGACTCCTGCGTTTTCTTTGGTCCGTTTACTGAACCAATAGGCCTCGATGGTGACGCCTGCCCGTCGAGCGATAACGGATATCTGGCTCTCTTTTGCCCTTATGGGATCCACGGGGCTCGATTAGAGTAAGGGTGTTGCTTTATCCGCTACCCCATCCCCCTCACTTCCTTGGGGGTACAGAGGCCTCTGTGTCCATTACGTTCGCTGATCTTCCAATCATTCCGGAGATCCAATCTGCCCTTAAGTCGCTTAAGTATGTGACCCCCACCCCCATCCAAGCTGGGGCCATACCACCACTTTTGGAAGGCAAGGACTTGCTCGGTTGCGCTCAAACAGGCACCGGAAAGACGGCTGCTTTCGCAATACCTATCCTGCAGCAGATTCATCAAATCA
>CAYXFO010000443.1:0-3671 GCA_964464255.1 uncultured Pirellula sp. | reverse complement strand
TCTCCAGATAGGCACTACACTTACATCGGTAGATTTCAGTCTTTTCTGGAAAAGGAGAATTCGTGAGGCAGGCTCTGATCAGCGACATCCATGGCAATCTCGAAGCACTTCAGGCGGTGCTCGCAGATATCGCGACTCAGAGTGTCGACGAGATCGTTTGTCTGGGGGATGTTGTTGGCTACGGTCCCAACCCTAATGAGTGCCTGGAATTGGTGATGCGCAAGGCTTCTCGCACGATCCTCGGCAACCACGATCAGGCAGCACTGTTTGATCCGGATGGATTTAATCCTGTCGCTCTTCGTGCGATCTACTGGACACGCGACCAACTCAATCTGGGGAACAAACAGATTGTCAATCGACGCTGGGACTTCATCAGCGAACTAGCACGTTCCCACCTGAATGATAAATTTTTATTTGTTCATGGTTCTCCCCGAGATCCTACCAATGAGTATGTTTTTCCGGAGACCATCTACGACAAAAACAAAATCGACAGCATGTTTCAGAGGGTTCCTCAGTATTGCTTTCAGGGCCATACCCATATGCCGGGGATCTTCACTCCCGACTTGGAGTTCATTCGCCCAAGTCAGTGCGACCACGTCTTCCCGCTAGGGAAAGAAAAGTTGATGATCAACGTCGGAAGCGTGGGCCAACCGCGCGACGAAGACAACCGCGCTTGCTACGTGGTGCTGGACTATGAAGCCAAGAGAATTTATTATCGAAGAGTTGAATACCCCTTTGAGGACACAATCGGCAAGATCTATGCCACCGACGAGCTGGACGACATGCTCGGAGATAGACTTCGGACGGGCAGGTGATCAAGGTGCGGACAGCGATTATAAGCGATATTCATGGAAACCTTGAAGCTCTTACAGCCGTCCTGGCAGATATAGCTACTCAAGGATGCGAGCGAGTGATCTGTCTCGGTGATATCATCGGCTACGGGCCCAACCCATGCGAATGTTTGGACCGGGTCATGCAGATGTATAATTGCGTTCTGGGGAATCACGACTACGGAGCACTGATAGATCCCGAAGGCTTCAGTGCAGCTGCCGAGCAGGCAATTTTCTGGACTAGAAAACAGCTTGAAAACGGTTCAGATCGCGAGGCCGCGAGAAAGAGAATGGAGTTTCTTGCGAAACTGCCAAGGACCATTATCGAAGATCAACTCTTGCTCGTGCATGGTTCTCCCCGTAATCCAGTCAACGAATATGTTTTTCCAGAGGATATCTTCAATCGCAGAAAAATGGAGAAGCTCTTTGCGATGGTCCCTCAATATGCGTTTCAGGGGCATACGCATACTCCAGGCGTTTTCACGATGAATATGCAGTTCTTGCGTCCCGACGAACTCAATTATCGGTTTTCGCTCGGCGAAGAGAAAGTCATGGTGAACGTTGGAAGTGTAGGACAACCCCGCGACGGGGATTGGCGATCTTGCTATCTGGTGATCGAGTTTCCTAGGATTGAATTTCGAAGGGTGGAGTACGACATAGACACCACTGTCAATAAGATTTTCGCCATTCAGGAACTGGACAACTTTCTCGGAGAACGACTGCGAGAGGGCAGATAGCCTACACACTCTTTCTGCGCCAGGTCATTCCTTAGCATACGCGCCGCAGTGTTATGGCATCGCCAGACGTTTCTGTTGCATCATGAAGTAACGCCAGTAGAAGGTCGGATTGAGCAATACCTTGCCAGGCCCTTTATACGCACGGACGGTGGACTCGCCGGACGTGAATCGTCCCCAGAAATTCTTGGTGGGACGTCGCAGTTGGAACTGAACGCTCTGAGTTCGGCCGATCACGCAGTTTCCTTCCACCATCAATTGCTCCCCATCGGCCAATTCCATCTCCTCAATGGGCCCCTTGGTACAAACGGCCACTTGCCCTTGTCCTGAAACCCTCGTCTGCAAGTAGACGAAACCCTCGCCCGCCCAAAGAGATGTCAGAAGTCTTTCCCGAAAGAACTGCAACTGCACGCTTCCTTCGGAAGCCCAGTAACTTCCCTTTTCCAGGATCCAGCTTTCTCCTTTGAGCTCAAAAACGTGAAATCCTCCCAGAGACGACGAGAGGGTGATCACTCCCGTTCCTGCATACGTTGGTCGATAAACCGATTCGCTCGCGATCATCGAGGATACCAGATCGCCAACCGAAGGAATCAGTTGCGAGTGCACTGCGATATCCCCTCGCAGATAATTCATTGCCCCCGATTCGCAACGAACCATCTCGTGGTCCAAATGGATGTCGACGAATCGCATCCCTTCCAAATGTTGAACTTCGAATCTCGCCATCGGATTGAATTAGGGTTTCTTCGAAAGTGAGATGATCTTCGCCGGTTGAGAGCAGCGAACACACGAATAGTTTGTGGATGATCGAAGCAATTCGACGCTCCGTTCCTTGCCGAAAATATTGAAGCCGACCGCTTGCATCAAATAGCCGAGACCTGCGTACAAACTGATAAATGCCAATCCCCCAGCAAGCAAGGTCGTTCTCCATGCGATGTAAATCCCGATCACGATGCATGCGAACAGCCATGCAGGCCAATAACCATCGGTAGGTTCCTTGTAGAAGAAAGGTTTCTCCGCGACAGTTTGAGACGGATTGCAATGGTTGCACACCAGCTTGCCGAAGTATTCGCAGTCTCGGTTTACACACTGGAGCGAAATATCGGTCGTGTCGACGCGCGATCGACACACATAGCAGAAGTAGTTCGAGCATCGAGAACAAAAATATGCTTGCGGGTGCACCTTGGAACCGCATATGGGGCAAACGTCCAACTCTCCGCGACGGAGAGATGGGTCGGTTTCGATCGCTTTGCTGGTGCTGGAGATTTCACTCATCGTGATCCTCTTTTCCATTTTCCTGTAGTCGAATTCGGAGGCTCATTACCGTTGATTCTCTAGCTTCACCGCGGGGCCTCGTTGGAGACCGCCGAGTGTCCAGTCGCAATTCCAACCGGGGAAGGCGAAGCTCGGATAGGGTTCGGGACGGATGAGGTCGGGTGACTCATAAACAACTTCAAATTGCTGGTCGGGGCGGATGCGGCCTATTCGAACACGCTTGTACGTATGGTGGTTTCTCGGGTCGATCTTCACCAAGCCTCCTGGCCCTTCGAATTCGATGTTCGTCTCAAGCACTTTGGTGATATCTTTGGGGGACAGACTACCCGACCGTTCGACCGCTTCACGCCACAAGTACACTTGCGTGTAGGCCGACTCCATCGGGTCGTGAATCGGGCGATCGTTGCCGTATTCTGCCTGAAAACGCTGAACAAACGAACGAGCTCGGTCGGTATTCAAGGACTGAAAGAAACTCCAACATGCGTAATGACCGGTCGTATCCGCAGCAGGGATGGAACGGAGTCCCGCTTCCCCGATGCTCGAGGCCAGGATCGGCGAAGCCTGAGTGTCGAAACCCAGCTGAGCGAACTGACGAAAAAAAGCAATGTTGCTCGAGCCGTTGATCGTGCTCAAGATCAAGTCGGCGTTGGACTCCCGAATCGCCTTGTAAGTTTCCGTGAAGTCGTTGTGGTCGAAGGGAACGTACGATTCACCCACCACCTGCATGCTCTTGTCCTCGAGAAATTTCCGAACAATGTAGTTGGCTGTTCGAGGAAACACGTAGTCGGTACCGATCACGTATACACGTCGGCGCGCCCCCCAATCGGGACTCATG
>CAYXFO010000442.1:0-3672 GCA_964464255.1 uncultured Pirellula sp. | reverse complement strand
CTCGGCTGAGACTGCATACCTTGAAAAGCGACTCCGACTCTCATGCCTGATCGGCATAGCAAGAGCCACGCTCAGAGAACAAGATCAATCCCGAGAAACTAACCAAGGTATACCCTAACGCTATCAGCGCTTTTGCAATAAGAGGGTAAGCATTTACAGCAGCATTTTCGTGCCGAGGAGCGATGGCATCGGCTTGATATCATATGCGAATGAGGCTTACCGCAGATGTGCTTACACGACACCGCTCTCAGCCAGCGCGTCGACGAGCGGCAGCGAGTCGTGAAGCGGGAATGATGCCAGATTTCTGCTGAGACTGAGACGCGATCTGATTGGTGATCTCGCACGCGACGCGAATCGCTCTTGCGCCGTCTCGTCCGGAAACAATCGGCGAGCGACAGTTTTGAATTGATTGGATGAAATCGGTCTGTTCGTCGACCATCGCGTTGGCGGGTGATGGAGGCAACTCGATTTGTTGCAACCAACGGGTGAACATTTCGTCTTTGACTTTCAAGCGTTCGGCCATTGGCAGCGTGTCCGCTAGCAATTCTCCCGATGCTACGGCTGGCGAGGGTTGAGTGAGGTTGCATTTCGAGTTTGAAAAATCGATTGAGACCCAGGAGTCCAGACCGTGGATTTCCATCGAGCGGACGGGTGCCGGGGAGATTCGCGAGGCTCTCAAATGCGCGGTAACGCCGTTTCGGAATACTAGATCTGCAATGGCGAAATCCTCATGTTCGCCAAGAACCGATCGCCCCGAAGCCCGGATCGAGATTACTGGCTCAGTGACTAAGCTGAGTATCAAATCGATATCGTGAATCATCAGGTCGAGCACGATACCGATGTCTGTGCTGCGGCCAGTGTAAACACCTTCGCGACGGGCATCGATGTGCTGAATCGAATCGAGAGGTATGGACTCGCGAGCACAAGCCCATACCGGATTAAAGCGTTCGATATGTCCGATTTGCAAGCAGCGATTATGGCGATCAGCTGTGGCAATTAGATCATCCGCTTCGCGAACTGTGCAAGCGATCGGCTTCTCGATGAGTGCATGGATTCCGTGCTCGAGGGCCCAGCGTCCGATCCGATGATGAAGAATAGTGGGGGTCGCAATAACGACTGCATCTACATTGCCGAGAAGACTCTCGTACTCTGCGGAGGTCGGCAGTCCTAACTTGGACTCTACTTCCCCTCTTGATTCCGGCGAGGGGTCGCAGACGGTGACAAATTCGACATCTTCCCTAGTTGCCAAGAGTCTGGCGTGAATTCGACCAAGATGTCCGCCTCCGATAACCGCCATGCGAAGCTTGGGTTCGGATATTCTAGAGTTGTCAGACGTGGCGGTTGATGGATGCGTCATGCTGGGGTTTGAACGGACTTCACGCGGCAGCGGATCGTCGATCCCGTCCTCGGCCGTGTCGTCCGTCTTGCGAGTTTTCGATAAATGCGAAGAGTACTTCTAATTCGCGGATCAAGTTCCCGTCTGCTTCAAGGATCTCTTTAGCGTGTTTGACACCCACCTTGGAACGGTAAAGCAATTTATGGGCTTCGCTGATAGCACGGATTGCGGCGGTGGTGAAGTTCTTGCGCTTGAGTGCGACGACATTCACGCATCGGGGACGTGCCGGGAAACCTTCAGCCAGCATATATGGGGGAACATCCTGCAGAACACGCGACAAGCCGCTCACGAAGCTATAGCATCCGATGGAGGCGAAATGGTGAACCGCAACGCCGCCACTTAAAGTTGCATCATGTTCTACACGGACATGGCCGCCGAGCATGACGTTGTTTGCAGTGATAACTCGGTCTTCGATAATGCAATCGTGAGCGACGTGGGAGTTGGCCATAAAGTAGCATTGGCTACCTACGCTGGTAACGCCCAAGTCTTTTTCCGTGCCTCGGTTCACTGTCACGCATTCACGGAATACGTTGCTGTCCCCAATCGTTACCTGAGTAGGTGATCCCTGATACGAAAGGTCCTGAGGATCACCCCCGATCACGCAACCGGGAAAGAATCGATTATCGCGACCGATCGTGGTGTGCCCAGTGAGAGTGACTCCATTCTCCAATCGGGTGCCGCGCCCGATTCGCACGTAGGGGCCAATCACGCAATGATGACCGATCCGAACATCTTCATCGAGTTCGGCTCGGGGATCGACCACGGCGGTATGAGCGATGATGGTTGGCATTTCTCGGATCCACTTTCCTTCAGGTATCGTGGTATTGTAGGTGTAGTTTCATGCTGCGTACGATGCAGTCGCTTGCTGTTTCTGAGGCGTCTGCTTTCGCAGTTGCGTCTGGAGTTTGAGCATTTGCTGTGCCATGCGTCCGTTCAGGTTATGGCCGCTTTTGTGCGCGGTGATCGTTCCAAAAATTCTTGCTCCGCACAGTGCCAAATCGCCGAGCAAGTCAAGCAATTTGTGTCTGGAGCATTCATCTGGAAAGTGCATCGAATTGTCGATCGGCCCGTTCGGTCCGAACACCAGCAGGTCTCGGAAGGTAACGTGTCTAGCGATGCCGAGTCGCTGTAGTTCTTTGGCATCCCGCTCCGACAGGAATGTACGCGAGGGAGCGATGTGATGCAGAAATTCCTCGCGGGAGAGCACCGCCATCGATGTCGTCGAAGGGATCGGACTGTTTGGACCGTAATCGAGGTGATAGACGAGTTTCAACTTCATTTCGTCGGCTGGATGCGCCGTGATGCTTGACTGCTGATCGCCGACTTGCATCGTATCGACGAGAACCAATACGTTCGCCGGAGCGGACTGCGTTTCGAGTCCTGCCTGTTGCAAAGCGATCGCGATTGCTCCGGCACTCCCATCCAATCCCGGCATTTCGCAGGCATCGCATTCGATCAGACAGTTGTCGATCTGCATGCCGTAAAGAGCAGCCATCACATGTTCAACCATCTCAACCTCGGCAGCACCATTGACCAACTTGGTTCGCAAATGCATGTCGACCCTGTTGGATGCAAGTCCGCAGACCGTCGGTTGACCGGGTAGGTCCATGCGCCGAAACACGATTCCCGTGTCGACCGAAGTTGGCCGAAATGTCAACGACACCGGTTGGCCAGACCAATAGCCACGCCCGCTCACGCGGGCGATGTGGCGAATCGTCTGTTGGTATATCGCGGACTGCATGGCCAATATGGACTTCCCTGAAAGGAGAAAAGAGATGCCGTTCCCTAACGACGGACGGGACCGTTTCCTGGATTCGCGGTTTGAGCAGGTTTGCCTGCACCGGTTGCCGCAGGAGCCGCCTGGATATCGCGCTTGAGCATCGCGACAATCGTGTCGGTCAGGTCATGCTGCGGATTGAAGAAAATTACCTCGCGATCCAAGCCGATTTGAACCGTGTTAGGCTTCTTCGGATCCATCTTCGTCGCTTGCTTGCGGCTGTAGCGAACCACTATGTCATACTTGTAGTGCTTGGCAGCAACATCTACTGCCGTGACCACCTGGTTGTATGTGTCCATGATGAGACGTGCTTGACGCTCGCCAAGCTCTTTTTCCTTGTTGACCACCTCGAGACGTAGTTTGCTATCTTCGCCCACCAGCGTTTCCTGCTTCTTCTTGAATTCAGGAGAATCGGGTGCCAACGCATCGTTCAACTGCGATGCGTCCGTCGCTAGTTTCTTGCGCCGAGCCTCAAAGTCTTCCATCGACTTTTGATATT
>CAYXFO010000441.1:0-3674 GCA_964464255.1 uncultured Pirellula sp. | reverse complement strand
GGACTCGATGCTTGGAAACTGACGCCCCTCATCGCCGTCATTTCCGCGATGATGTTTATGATCAAGGCGGGTATCCTCAACGGAGCCTTTTACGTTCAAGGAGCATGCCTTCTTGCGACGAGTATCGCAATGGTGCTGTGGCCGAGCTTTGCTCACTTGATCTATGGCGTGGTCGCCGCCCTATGTTTCTTCATCCCCGGACTCAAGTACTATCGCCAGCGCAGAGAACTGCCGCGCTGAGCAGTTCGCAACCGGAAGCGTCGTTCTCCATCGAACCTAGCCGACTCGCTGGCATGGGTTGCGGCCATGGCAAGTCTTGTCATACGGCAATCGAATCTCTAGTCCGCAACTTCCGCCAACTCTTCGGGGATCTCGCGGCCGTCGTCAGGCAGGATTCGAATCACGGCTCGGGGCGGGTCGCAGAGACTGTCGTCATGCATCGACATACGCCATGTTATCCCACCCTCATCCTCGACTTCCTCCCCTTCATAGAACTCTTCGTTCTCGACCAGATACATAGAAAGAGTCCTTAGCAGTTGGTCGACACTGTTGAATTCATAAGCCTGCGCATCGAAACATGCCTCGATGTCGGGCAAACCTAGTTGGCTGTTTCCAACAGTGTCCATCATCGCCCAATCATTCTCGAAACGGAACAGCCGAACGTTGGACCATAAATCGATGGTTGGGATTGAATGCTCTTCGCAGAGGCGTTGGCTTTCTTCAAAGGACTCTCGATCTCGCAGAACTTCCCCGCCTGGATTGAAATAGCAAATCGCTTCTGGCAAATGAAGAAGCAAAGAACAAATACCGGTCAACGACTCCAGTTCCTTTAGCGGTTCGAACTCTTCAGGAAGATTCGGCTCATCACCCCCTTCATCCTCGTCGATCACATAGCAGAGCCGGATACGGATGAAACCGACGCATAGCTTCGGAACCGACTCGCCATCAGGCCAACCCCAAGACTGCTCGGATGCCCGATCCAGGGAACCTGGAAAAGTGAACGGACCAAATTGACCCGCATCCCATGCTTGAAAAAGGGCCGAATCCTGCTGTTCAATCCCCATGTCGTCCGGCCATGGTCGAGCGACTGAGTCCACTACAACGTATCCATCGTCTATGTCGGGAACATCGAGAATCAATGAGGGCCCACTAAACTCCCACCCTTCTACCGAGGGATTCTGTCGTTTGGGTGTGAACTGCGCCAATGCCTTCGCAATTTCGTCGAGAGTGACTTCACTTTTCAAAAGCACGCAAAGCGTTTGTGTAAATAATCCTCGAGACATTGCGTTCCCCCGCCCTTCACCCACGCGATCAATTTCTTGTGAAGGAGGCTCCCCCCACGGCCGTGGATGATAACAGAAATCCAAGTCCTCGTCGCCCGCTATCGGTCGCCCGATCGCTACATCCACTACAACTGTCTCAAACGCCCAACTCGTCGTTCGCTTTTTGGTTGGAGTTCACTCGCGTGCTTCACTTCTTAACCCGGACTGTCCTAGGGTATTCAAGACGGTTTTATTTGCCCGAGCAACCCCACGAGTTATCCCAAGTGGTTTATGGCAGACGCCAAAAAGAAAGCTAACAATCAAAGCGATTCCAAGGAGGGTGCGAAAAAGCCCGACGGCGAAAAGTCATCGTCAAAGCTGGCTGGCAAACTCATGATCGCCGCTTTCGTAAGCATCGTGATCATCGCAGAGACGCTTGTTTTCTTCTTTATGGTGCCCTCCGGAGAAGAAGTCGCGGCATTGGCGGAAGCGCGCCTGATCTCGGCTGCCCGCGAGGTCGATGCGTCCCAAGACGAAAAAGCCGAGGAGGCCGAGAAAGTTGTCGAATACGACCTGGGCACCTACAGCGTCTCGTTCGTACCTCCAGGTGCCGACCACAACTATCGAGTCGAATTCAGACTCTTTGCGACTGTCAATGCGAAGGATAAGGACCGCTTGCAAACACTGATGGACGAAAAGCAATTCCGCTATCGCCATCGGATGATCCTCGAAATTCGAAATGCTAGCTTGCAAGAACTGTCCGAAAACCAATTGGGCTTGATTCAGCGCCGAATATTGGCGACAAGTACAGAAGTGCTCGGGGAGCCGATACTGTTAAGCATCGGATTCAACGACTACCAAGTCATCGAAGACTAAACGTTCTAGCGGAAGCACGGATGCAGCATGTCGAACGCGGAAACCGACAAATCCAAGGCAACCCCTCCTGCCCCGGGCTCTTCTTCACCGGAAGCACTCAACGCCCAGTCTGTTTTGCAGCGTGCAGAGTCGACGCTCAATGAAGTCGAGGCCACGCTTCGCAACTCGAAGGTCAATCGATATCGCCTCGAGGAATTGATTGGCGAGGGGGGGCCTCCCGAGAAAGTATCGATGGATTTGCTGCGCGATGTCACTCTCGATTTGAAGATCGAGTTGGGACGCACTCGCCTGAGCCTCGAGGAGATTCTTCAGTTGCGCCGCGGATCGGTAGTGACGCTCGACAAACTGGCCGGTGACCCGGTCGATATTTACGTCAATGGTCGACTCGTAGCACGCGGCGAAGTTCTCGTACTCAACGACAACTTCTGTGTGCGAGTCGCGGAGTTGGTCGGCAGCGACTCCATCCCATGAACACGTTGCACCCGTTCTGGCTTGCGATTCTCTTTTTCTTCCTCTGTGATGGCGAACGTGCCTTGGGGCAGATGGAACCTAGCCCCATTCCGAATCGAGGACAGGCTGTCCGCGTGCAAGCACCTAGCGCGGTGGTTCAATCCCCGAACCATGTAGCGCAGTCATCAGCAACCTTAGCGATACCATTGAACCGTGATGAGCCGATACCGATAAAGAGTTCGAGCGATTTGCAATCTAGTCGGATCGCACCGCCAAGAAGCCCTTGGTCTTCTACCCTCTCCACTGCTGCCTCGCTTCTGGTCGTCGTGTTCCTTTTCCTGGGCGCCGTGCTTGTACTCCGCAAATCTCAACCCAAGCAGTTTCAGAAGCTGCCCAAAGATGTCGTGGAGGTACTTGGAAGAACACCGATAGCTCCACGTCAAAATTTGGTAGTCGTTCGGTTCGGATCCAAGCTGATACTGGTTAGTCAGCAACCAGGTGAAACCCGCACTCTTGGCGAGATTCAAGACGCCAATGAAGCAGGACGTCTGATAGGCATGTGTGAATCCAGTCGCCCAGAGAGCATCTCAAGCTCCTTCCGAGAGGTATTGCAACAAGTCGTGCACGCAAAACCCACGGTCCCGAAAAAGAGTCCAAGAGCGGCGTGACCTATCTCACGCAATCCCCCGTCGATGACGAACTAGTCAGGAATTCGAACGCTTGGATCGAGAGATCTCGCCTGATCGAATGCCGCCTGCGCTTTGGCTTGGTCCCCTCGTTTTCTCTCAAGCAAGCCTCGCAACACGAAGACGCGCGCCATGTCGTTCGCGAATGACTCCGCCTCCGTTAACTTGGCCGCGGCCAATTCCATATCCCCAGCACCGATCGCTGCTTCCACCAAGACCATCAGCAACTCCGACGCTTGGTCTGCAGACAATCCACCGCTTTTGAGTGCGGCTTCCGCTGACTCTTTCGCTCCCGCGTAGTCTTTAGCGGCCAATCTTGCGACTGCATCCTCGAACGTTCGGCTCGAAGCGGCGATGTCGGTGGCCTTCATCTGACTGGGCCCACAGCCAGCGATGCACA
>CAYXFO010000440.1:0-3675 GCA_964464255.1 uncultured Pirellula sp. | reverse complement strand
GCATCGAGAGACTTCCACTCCTTTCGGGGCGACACCGTGGAATCGTTCCTTGCGTGGCTGCGGAACATTTTGAAAAACAACATCTCCACCGCACATCAAGAGCACTTGGCAACTCAAAAACGTTCTGCGCGTCGGGAAGTCAGCATTGCGTCTCCAGCGGGCGACAACGGGAGCGAGGTTCAGTTGGCGAACATGCTTCCCGCCGAGACCTCGACTCCCAGCCAGCGGCTGATGCGGGACGAAGCAGCCGTCGTCCTGGCCAACTGTATGGAACAAATACCCGATACACAGCGGGACGCCATCCGAATGCGTTACCTCGAAGGGATGTCGCTCAAAGAGATCTCGCAAAAGATGGACAAGTCCGAAATGGCGGTCGCGGGACTGCTGAAGCGAGGCCTTCAGGGGTTGCGAGATGAAATGCGTGCTATTCAGTCCACTCTGAGTTCCCTCATGTAAATTCTCTCATGTAAAGGAGCCTTTGCAGATGAAGTCGAACTCAGATGGTTCAGGTAAACGGGGATGCATGTGGATCTTCTGGGCATTGGTCGCCTTGCTGATACTGCCATGCGCGGGGGTATTCTCCATCTGGGCCTCCCGACAGAGTCGGGACGGCAGGATCCTGCAAGGGATGATTAACGAATTAAAAAAACGAGGGGCTCCGATCGATAATGAAAGCCTTCTCGCACAATATCGTTCGAGAACCGATCCATCCGATGCACCGGCCTGGCAACAGATTTTTGCTGAGTTGGAATCGTCGGAATTTAGGGCATGGGGCAAAGGGATCGAACTCTTTGACCCAACGGCCGAGGGTACCGCGTGGACCGAATCCGCATGGACCGGGGAGGCTGCCGAACGCAACTTGATCGCAAAAACGGTGGATCTGCGGCGACGTATTCATGAACTCACGATGAAGCGAAGCGCGGTTCAGTTTCTGAAAGAATTCGATGGTGTCCGGACACTGTTGAGGGAAGTTCAGAGCATGAGGGAAGTGGCGCGTCTTCTCTCGACGGAGTTCCAGGTCGCATTTGCTGATCGGGATTCCAACGCTTGCCGAGCATCCATTGAAGCGCAACTCGATTTGGCCTTGGTATGCCGAGAAGACCCTATTATGGTGAGTCAACTGGTCAATCTCGCTATCCGTGGGATCGCGATGTATAACCTTCAACGCGCAATCGAGTATGACGTCCTGACCGAAGAGGATCTCGTGAGTCTGTTGGATAGGATGTCCAGCGAGGAACTCCCCTTATCGCGTTTGTCCAAGATGATTGCGGGCGAGCGAGCAATCGCGCTGGAGGTAGCCAAAAACCCGTTGGAATCAGGGGTTTTTGAAGAGGCAAACAAGCCGATGGGTTCTCTCGGATCTATTGTGGGCATACCCACCAACCGCGACATCATTCATCTTCTCGAGGTTTTTGAATCGATGGAGGATGTCAACGTTTCAGATATCGATCAATTGAGGACCCTAGCGGCCAGCAACGACACAAACCTGCAGAGTCAAGTCAGCCGAGCGGGACTAGCTCAGATGGATTGGATATTGACTAGCCTAATGATGCCCGCATTTTCAGCGCTGGCCGAAGCGCTGGTTCGTGACGTTGTCAGGGAGCGATTCATTCGACATGGTCTTGCGATTCGCATTTATCAAAAACGTCATGGCCACTTTCCCGAAAACCTCGAGCAACTTCTCGACGTCGGTTTAGATTCCCAAGCAGCCAAGCCGTGGGGAGGCAAACCGTTTGGTTATCTCAATCGGGATGGTGAAGTCGTGTTGTGGGCAACCATTCCACAAGATGGCGCCATTACATCCGATGAACCACCCGAAATCGAAGAGGAGTCCGAAGAGTCGTTGCGCAGGTGGTTCCACCTGCGGTTTCGGGCCCCTAAGCAGTAAATGTTGAACCGTAAGATCAGCGGTTCGAGTCGGTTGGGGCATCTGCATCGCAGTGAAAGTCACGGGGAAAGTAACGCCAAGGAGGAACAGCCCGATGATGAATTCCGCATCGTTCCGTTCGCGAGCAAAGATTTGCCTTCGGATCCTGGGAGTTCTCACTCTCCTTCTGATTTTGGCGATTTCAGGTCTCTTGATCGCGTGGGGGGGGCGTGAAAGTGGGGATCGCAAGATCTTGCGGGACAAGTACGCGGCACTGCGCGCACGAGGCGCGCCGGTCGACAATGCGAGTTTGACTCGTTGGTATCAGTCCATGACCGACGCGACCGATGTGGCGGCGTGGCAGAGTATTTTTTCAGAAATGCGATCTCAGGAATTTTCGCAATGGTGCGCTGATGGCACCGGGCTCGATTCGCAGACCGAAAAAGCAGAACGGAACTTGATCGAGAATACGGAACTTCTTCGCAGACGCATTCGCGAGCTTGCTGCCAGACGCGTTCCCATTCAGTTTGTGAAGTCCTTCGACTCGATAAACACCCAACTCCCTCACTTGCAGGACCTGAAGCGGGTGCAACAACTCCTAGCGATCGAGTTCCATGCAGCCTTGATCGATCGGGAGCCGCAGACCTGCTACTCGACCATCAACGCCATGCTCGGAGTTGCGCAATTGTGCAGCAAGGAGCCTTTGTTCGAGAGCCAAGTAGCGAACATCGCTCTTCATGATCAAGCTTTGCGAACGATCCATCAGGCCATCGAACGAGATGTCTTGAGCGAGGAGCAGATCGATCAGTTGTTGAGGACCATGTCGAGCGACGAGATTGCTTTGCATCGGCTACCGCGGATGGCCCAAGGCGAACGATCCGCCATGATTGAGGTTGCCGAGAATCTGTCGAAGTATCCAGGCTTCGATATGACGAGCTATTCCGAGCGAACCCCGCTCGAATTACTTGTTCAAACAACAAATCGCGACATCATTCACTTGCTCGAGTTTTACGAGGCGGTAGAAAACTTCGACGTCTTGGACATTGATGTATTGCAGTTTCAGTCTTTGGAGCATTCCAAGGAAATCGATAATCGGGTGCGCAGTGCCGAAACATGGGAGAAGACGGATTGGGCGATTACCGCGAGGTTGACTCCGAGCGTAATCACTATGGTCGAAGCATTGATGTTCAACGCGGTTCAAGAGCGATTTATCAGGACTGCACTCGCGATTCGACTATACCTGAAGCGATATGGTAGATACCCGGACGATTTAGGATCCTTGAAAGGGGTCGGTTTCGATTCGGACCGATGGAAGCCCTGGGGAGGCAAGCCTTTTGGATATCGAGTCTGCGATGGCGAAGTGATTCTTTGGGGGACGCATCCGCAGGAGGCTCCACTTACGACAGAGGATCCACCGCAACTCGATGAACGCTCCGTCTTGCTCGATCAACAGAAAAAACTGCACATACTCTTTGCTCTTCAAGAAGCATCTAGGTGAGAATCTACGCCTGAAAAGGGGGGGGACAGATTAATTTCTACCCCTTTGCAGCAAATATCGCGAGGTTCCGACTTGCCTTTGCCCAGGTTCTGCCGATATTCTTGCATGACGCGCGTATGATCTTTCAAGAATTAAGGCTGTTGGAGTTTCTGCCCATGTCCGAAAACAACGTTAGATTAACTGCCGCTCGACGGGGGTTCACTCTTGTAGAACTCTTGGTGGTCATTGCCATCATCGGGATTTTGGTCGGTTTGCTGCTACCAGCAGTTCAGGCTGCCCGCGAAGCAGCCCGGCGCATGCAGTGCTCCAA
>CAYXFO010000439.1:0-3710 GCA_964464255.1 uncultured Pirellula sp. | reverse complement strand
CCTGAGGAAAATAAGCCCCAGACCAAGCCGGCTGCAAAGCCTGAGGAGAAAAAACCTGCGGTTCCACCCGGCACTTCCACACCTGCCCCATCGGACGATGATCCGTTCGGTGCCGACTTGAAGCCTGCGGCTGCAGGAAACGATGGCAAGGATCCATTCGATCCCTTCTAATCCCTCTTCCCGCTTTGTCATTGCACAACAAAATTAATCGTCGGTTCGCAAGCCGGGGGTTCGCGGTTAAGATATTCGACTGAGTTATCTCAAACAGTCTGTTTGAGATCGGACGAGCGTCGAAAAGGCAGCGAGGAGGCTTGCAAGGTGGCAACCAGTCAAAAACGCTATCGCAAAGATTCTACAACCGATGGCCCCTCGGAAACCGCAAGCATCCTAGATCGCGCGCCGCCCTATGACTTGACTGCTGAGAAAGCGGTACTCGGGAGCATGTTGCTCAAGCCCGATCTGGCGAGCGATCTGTCCCTGATTCTGCGACACGATGATTTCTTCGATGATGCGCACCAGAAGCTTTACCGCAAGATGATCGAGATGATCGATTCCTCCCGTCGAATCGATGCTGCTCTGCTGGTGAACGAATTGAAATCCTCCAACGAGTACGAGTTGGTAGGTGGCTCAGCATACCTAGCCGAACTGGCAAACGATGTCCCCAACATCGCGCATGCGATCTACTACGCCGAGATCGTCAGAACCAAATCAACGCTGCGCCGATTGATCGATGTCTCATCGACGATTCTGCGAGATGCCTTTGATCCGACGACCGACCCAAAGGAGTTGCTGGCCAGTGCCGAAGGAAGAATCCTCCAGGTACAAGACGATCGCAGTTCGGGGCATGCCAAGACCGTCGATGATGTCCTCAAGGACTCGATGAAGCGAATTGATCTGAGGCTCAACGGCCAGCAACTCTCTACCGGAGTCTTGACTTACTTTACCGACTTCGATCAGAAGACTGGCGGACTGCACAACGGTGAACTGATCATCCTCGCCGCTCGCCCCAGTATGGGGAAAACCGCCTTTGCCATGAACATCGCCGAACATGTGTCGATGAAAGATAAGGCACCTGTCCTTTTTGTCAGTCTCGAAATGAACGCCATTGAATTGGTCGACCGATTGCTATGCTCGGTTTCCAAAGTCAATGGTTCCCGGGTGCGAGGTGGAACGATCACCCACGAGGAGCATAAACGTCTGCTGGCCAATGCTGCAGAAATCAGCTTATCTCCCCTGTACATCGACGACTCGCCGAGCCGAACAGTAAGCGAAGTCGCTGCTGTCGCCCGCCGAATCTCGAAAATGGAAAAGAACAAAGGAGGTCGAGCACTCGGGTTGATCGTCATCGACTACTTGCAACTGCTAGAACCCGACAACTCCAGAGATCCTCGCCAGGAACAGGTGGCAAAGATCGCGAGACGGCTGAAGATGCTCGCACGCGAACAGAACGTCCCCGTCCTGTGCCTGTCGCAGCTCAATCGCCAAGCCGAAGACAGCAAGGACCACCGACCCCGCTTGAGTCACCTGCGGGAATCGGGTGCGATCGAACAGGATGCCGACGTGGTCATGTTCGTCCATCGCGAGGAATACTATCTGCGCAAGGAGGAAGCGGCAGAGGTAGCCGGACAAGCTCAAATCATCATAGCCAAGCAACGAAACGGCCCGATCGGTGAAATCGATCTGGTTTGGGAACGGGATTACACACGGTTCCTGAATCGAACGTCCCCGTACCAAGAGGACTTCGGGGGAATGGGGGGCGATTTTTCCTCGCCGGGAGGTTATTAGTCCACTCCGATTTCTTACCGATTCCGGTTATCCTTCGAGGATCTTTGTTGCCCTTTTGCCGATATCGGCCCACCTGCCAATCGAGACCGTATGACTTTGAACTGGACCCCGGATTCCTGGAAACGTTTTCCAGCCAGCCAGCAACCCATCTATCCCGATCCGGTCGCATTGCGCCAAGCCCTCGAGCAATTGTTCCGGTTTCCGCCTTTGGTGACCAGTTGGGAAATCGATCACCTCAAATCAGGCATCGCAGCCGCTCAACGCGGCGACGCCTGGCTACTGCAAGGGGGAGACTGTGCGGAAACATTCGAGGAATGCCAAACAGAGCAAATAGCCAGCAAGCTCAAGTTGCTCCTACAGATGAGCTTGGTGATCGTATTCGCCTCTCGCAAACGGATCGTTCGAGTAGGACGTATCGCTGGCCAGTACGCGAAGCCTCGTTCGAGCGATATTGAAACGCACCATGGCATATCCCTTCCGAGTTACCGTGGTGACATCATCAATCGCTTTGAGTTTTCGACCGAAGCCCGATGTCCGGATCCATATCGCATGGTTCGAGGATATGAGCGATCGGCGTTGACCCTGAATTTCATCCGCGCATTGAGCGAAGGTGGTTTCGCCGATCTGCACCATCCGGAGAATTGGAATCTTCTATTCGTCAATGAAGCCCGGGGCGAAATCGCGAAACGCTACAAGGAACTCGTCCGATCGCTCGGTGATGCGCTGCGATTCATGGAAACTATTCTCGAAGGCTCCACGGTATCGGAACTCAAGCGAGTCGATTTTTTCACATCCCACGAAGCCCTGCTCCTCGATTACGAAACTGCATTGACACGCCAGAGCGTTCGCGGAATCGGATACTACAACATGGGAACCCATTTGCCATGGATCGGCGAGCGAACGCGCGATCCCAATGGCGCTCATGTCGAGTACTTTCGCGGAATACGGAATCCGATCGCCGTGAAGGTTGGACCATCCATACAGAGCGATGAGTTGATCGATTTGGTGAAGAGACTCAACCCGGACAACGAGCCCGGACGCCTAACGTTGATCCATCGAATGGGCCGTCGCTACGTCGAGTCGAGGCTGCCGCCACTCATCGATGCTGTCGCCCGCTCGGGTTCACTGGTCCTCTGGGTCTGCGATCCGATGCACGGCAACACCGTCAGCGCCGCAAGCGGTCGAAAGACACGCCGCTTCGATGACATCGTCGATGAACTCCGATTGTCATTCGCAATCCATCGCGCGTTCGGCTCCTTCCTAGGTGGAGCGCATCTGGAATTGACTGGCGAAAATGTTACCGAATGTACCGGAGGTTCGCGCGGTATCACGGATTCCGACTTGGAGTCCGCTTACCAGACTCAAGTGGATCCTCGACTGAACTATGAACAAGCCCTCGAGATCGCATTTGAAATCGCTGGCAAGCTGACAGAATATCGCTTGACCGATAGCAGTTCTCTTCCTTGGGGACGCTGACCCGCTCAACGAAGTTGACGCTCCATCGGTCGCGTGCCGCTACAACCTGCGACTCAGTTTTGCTGGCGGCTTAGTTTCGGTGCTCGAATCCGCAGGGTGCGATAGATCAAACTCCGGTTGAGACCACAGTTCCCTCTGGGACGTGATCTCTCGCAATCGCTTTATTTTCCACGGCAAAGAAGGTTCATCGCGAGCCTCTAAACCGGGCGCACTCCCCCAGATAATGCGAGGACCGCCGCGAGTTGCCAATTCCAACATCCACTTCGCTTTACCGCTGGAACGGGTCGGATAAACGTAGAGGGCTACAACATTGGTCTCCTCGCGCAACGGCAACAATTCCCGGGCCAACAATACCGCCTCAGCAACCTGAGAATCACCAAGCGGTGTTCCCACTCGGCGGTGGTCCGACGCTCGAATGTTGCGAGCATAAATCAGCATGTAGTTAGGGA
>CAYXFO010000438.1:0-3711 GCA_964464255.1 uncultured Pirellula sp. | reverse complement strand
CGGCGCACGGCACCTGGACGTCCACGGAAAAAGTCTCGAACGTCGTCACGAAAGCGGCCGTTCCATTCTTTCCATGCATCGCCAATGAAACTTCCAACTTGATACAACCCCGCCGCGTCCCACGCTTCCGCAAGCAGTTTGGTTCCTGCTAGGGCTGGATGAGATTCGATATCCCATAAGACCGGCGGATTGGGTAGGGGAGCTCCTGAGGGATCACGCGTAAGGATCGATGCCAGATCGAAACGAAACCCGTCGACGTGCATCTCATGGACCCAGTAGCGAAGCGCGTCGACGATCATGCGTCGCACCACGGGTTGATTGGCGTTAAGCGTGTTGCCGCAGCCAGAATAATTCGCATAGTTTTCGCCGCCTCCCTCGAGAATATAGTACGCGGGATTGTCGATACCGCGAAAGCAATTCGTCGGACCGGTTTGGCTTCCTTCGGATGTGTGATTGAACACGACATCGAGGATCACTTCGATACCTGCGCGGTGCAACGCCTTGACCATATCTCGGAATTCGTTCACCGCTCCGAGCGGCGATTTTTCGGAACTGTAGGCATGATGGGGGGCGAAGAAGGAAATCGGGGCGTATCCCCAATAGTTGATTCGGCCATCGGGAGCATCCTGCGCGTCGAACTGAAAAACGGGCAGAAGCTCTACAGCGGTGATTCCGAACTGTTGCAGATACGGAATCTTGTCGATGAGACCAGCAAACGTTCCGCGTTTGGATTCCGTGATCCCTGAGTTGGGATTTTTCGTGAATCCACCCACATGCATTTCATAAATGATCGTGCTCGCTGATGGTCGCTGCAGGGGCATGTCCCCTTCCCAGTTGTAATCGTGCGAGTTGACGACCACGCTCTTCATCGCAGTCGCTGCGTTATCGCCAGGCCGACTTGCAGCATCTCGGCTGTAACCGCGAGGAACTACCGTTGCTCGTCCATACGGGTCGAGGAGGACCTTCTGCGAATCGAACCGCATACCGATCTGAGGCTCGAACGGCCCGAGAACCCGATAGCCATACAATTGGCCTGCATAGATCTTGGGGACAAAGACATGCCAATAGTTGTAGGTTCGATTGTAGCGAGGGTCGAGCGTAATCGAACGTGCCGGAATCGCATCGTCTTCACGATCGAACAAGAGCAGCTCGACTCCCGTCGCATGTCGCGAAAACAAGTTGAAGTTCGCTCCGCCATCCATGACGGTAGCCCCGATCGGTGAAAAGTATCCGGCAGGTCGCGAAGCCTTCATGATGCGAGTTTCCAGGTGGCCCGGGCGAACATCAATACAGAAATGATTCGTTTAGAGATTGTCTCCCTCGGTCGATGTCCCAGGTCGAGCGGGTATCGCTTCTTGCCCCCAAGTCCAACCCGCGACAATCGGCATGTCGTCCCCATGTTCCTCGATGTAGTTCTTGTGGTCGATGAGTGCTTCGTGAATCGCCTGTTTGAAATACGCAGCACGAGAACCGAGTTGCGGCAACCGGTCGATGACATCACCACACAGATGAAAACGATCAATCTCATTCATCACCACCATATCAAACGGCGTCGTTGTTGTCCCCTCTTCCTTGTAGCCACGGACGTGCATGTTGACATGATTGGTTCGTTTGTACGTTAAGCGGTGAATCAACCAGGGGTAGCCATGGAATGCGAAGATCACTGGCTTGTCTTTGGTGAACAAGACGTCGAAATCATGATCGGACATGCCGTGCGGATGCAGGGCCTGAGGTTGCAACCGCATCAGGTTCACAACGTTGACGACCCGCACCTTGAGGTCAGGCAGATATTTTCGAAGCAAGCTGACGGCCGCGAGCGTCTCCAGGGTCGGCACGTCGCCGCAACAAGCCATGACGACATCGGGCTCGCACTCTCGATCGTTGCTCGCCCATTCCCAAATACCGATTCCTGCCGCACAGTGTTTGATGGCTTGATCCATCGTCAGCCATTGAGGCGCAGGCTGCTTGCCAGCAACGACTACGTTGACATAGTTTCGGCTGCGCAGGCAATGGTCAGTGATGGACAACAGGCAATTCGCGTCGGGGGGCAAGTAGACGCGGATGACCTCAGCCTTCTTATTGACCACGTGATCGATGAATCCTGGGTCTTGGTGGCTGAGGCCATTGTGATCCTGCCGCCAAACGTGGGAGCTCAGGAAATAGTTGAGCGATGCGATTGGGCGACGCCAGGGAATGTGATTGCAGACCTTGAGCCACTTGGCGTGTTGGTTGAACATCGAATCGACGATGTGAATGAAGGCCTCATAGCACGAGAAGAAACCGTGTCGGCCCGTGAGCAGATACCCTTCGAGCCAGCCCTGGCATTGGTGTTCGCTGAGAACTTCCATGACTCGGCCATCGGGCGAAAGCTTGTCGTCTTCTGGGTAAATCTCACCCATGAAACAACGATTGGTCACATCGAGCACATCTTGCCAACGATTGGAGTTGTTTTCATCGGGGCTGAAAAGACGAAAGTTCTTGCTGTCGAGATTGAGCTTCATAACGTCGCGCAGGTAAGTCCCCATCACCCGAGCCGATTCCGCGATGGTGCCCCCCGGTTTGGAGACCTTGACTGCATACTCGCGATAATCGGGGAGCCGCAGATCACGGAGCAGTTCACCACCATTGGTGTGTGGGTTGGCGCTCATGCGCCGTGTTCCTTTCGGAGCTAGCTCGGCAAATTCCGTTCGAAAACGTCCAGACTCATCGAACAATTCCTCAGGACGATAGCTTTGCATCCATTGCTCGAGGATCCGAACGTGTTCCTCCTTATCCATGTCGCCCATGGGAACTTGATGGCTGCGCCAGTAGTCTTCGCATTTCTTTCCGTCGATCTCCGGTGGGCAGGTCCAGCCTTTGGGAGTACGGAAGACAATCATCGGCCACGTGGGACGCTGCGTGACACCACGCTCGCGAGCGTTTGCCCAGATCGCTTTGATCTCGGGAATCACATGATCGAGGACCGAGGCCAATTGTTGGTGAACCGAAGCATGGTCGGATCCTTCGACGAAGTAGGGTTTGTACCCCATCCCTTCGAAAAGCTTTTCAAGTTCTTCTTTCGGTATACGTGCGAGGAAGCATGGGTTAGCGATCTTGTAACCGTTCAGGTGTAAGATCGGAAGGACACAACCATCGCGAGCGGGGTTGAGGAACTTGTTACTGTGCCAACTGGTCGCAAGCGGTCCGGTTTCCGCCTCGCCATCTCCCACAATGCAAGCGACGATCAAGTCGGGGTTGTCGAAGGCGGCACCGAACGCGTGGCTAAGGGCGTAGCCGAGTTCGCCACCTTCGTGGATGCTGCCCGGGGTTTCGGGTGCAACGTGACTGGGGATGCCACCTGGGAAACTGAACTGCTTGAACAGTTTCTGCATGCCATCGGCGTCTTGGCTGATATCTGGGTAGACTTCGCTGTAAGTCCCTTCGAGGTACGCATGGGCGACGAGCGATGGACCGCCGTGACCGGGCCCGATGATATACATCATGTTCAGGTTGTCGCGTTTGATGACACGATTGAGATGAACGTAGAGCATGTTCAAACCAGGGGAGGTACCCCAGTGGCCTAGCAGCCGTGGCTTGATATGCTCGCGCCGCAGTGGTTCTTTGAGCAGCGGGTTCTTAAAGAGATAGATCTGGCCGACCGACAGGTAATTCGACGCTCTCCAGTAAGCGTCCATCTTGTGCAGTTCCTGATCCGACAATGGTCCAGCGTGC
>CAYXFO010000437.1:0-3723 GCA_964464255.1 uncultured Pirellula sp. | reverse complement strand
CTGAGGAGGTGGAGGCGGCTCAGTGAGAAGCGAAGCAGGCGGAAGCTGGAACTCCAGACGAAGCGTGAAGTCGCCATAAGTCTTCTCGGTGTGAAGCACTCCACCCTTTCCAGCTAAACACTGAATCGCACCATCCGCGACGGTGTAGTTGGCTTTCGCACCAGTCCATCCCGTCAAGTCGCTACCGTTGAACAACGGTTCGAACTTCACGTTCGACTGCGAGAACACGGCATTCTCCGCATCTGCGAGAATCTGATTGGACTCTTCGGCGGAATACTCGTTCAATGCAATGTTCTTGAAGCGAATTTCGGCACCATGGGTTTGCAACTGGATAGGACCCTTTTTCACCAGCGCCATTCCCTTGGCGAAGTAATCATGCAGTCGAGCATCGACGACGACTGCCTTGCCGTTGAGCCAGACCCAGCAGTGTTCGCCAACCAGTCGGATCTTCATCTTGTTCCATTCGCCCACCGGGCTATCGGCACGAACCAAGGGGTCTTTGCCAGCCCATCCTGCAGGATTATTCCAAAGACCACCGCTTCCTTTTTCGTTTCCATTGGCCCGATTGTTTTCCGCATCCGGGTCCCAAATCTGAACCTGAGGAATGCCTCGCAAGTAAATTCCTGAATCGCAGCCAGCAACGATTTTGTATTCGAGCGACAGCTCGAAGTCTCCATACTCCTCATTCGTGGTGAGGTAGGCGCCTTTGCCGTCGTTGACAATCTCCGCTCCATCGATCCGCCAGTGTTGAGTGATCTCCTCGTTCCACTTCGCTTTGTCCGACTCAGGAGTGGTATCCCATTTGCGAGGATCTACCGTCGGTCGTCCATGCCAGCCGTTGAAATCTTTGCCGTTGAACAGCGATTTCGATTCCCACGCATACAACGGAGCGACGTCTGCAACGAACAGGGTTGCGAACAGAAAGGAAGCCAAGACAGTCGAGCGCATGGAACAGAAAACAGAGAGAGGTGTGCATTTCATAGGGGAGATATCCTGAAGCATCACTAGGAGGGGTTGGAAGGCGAGTCGCTCTGGTGCGTGCCAGATCGGCCTACATTCTACACCGATTTCGGTCCGTGTGGGGGCAAGTGTCAGAACAGGGCCATTTCGGAACAGGTTGCCATCCATCGGAAAATCGTCGACAATTGAACAAGAATTGCGTAGGGCTGACGAACTAAGCTGGCGTACCACTCAGGCGTACTACTCGGACGTCGAGTCGTTTCGATTTTACGATCTGAGTTGCACTGCATACCTGTTTCCCGTCTTGTCTAACGTTTTGCAAATAAAAGCGACGAAGGCCACCAACCGAAATGTTCGATTCATGATCGCCTCTCCCGAGCAAAAGCCCCTGGTTGCGAGAGGAACACTTTCCGGCGATGGATTAGCCATCAATGTGGAGCAGTTATCCAAAACCTACAGTGAAGGGGTCGTCTTTAGGAAAAACCATCCGGCCCTTCGCAACGTCACACTTCAGGTCCGAGCAGGAGAAGTGTTTGGTCTTCTCGGTCCCAACGGCGCTGGAAAAACAACCCTGATCAAAGTCCTCCTCGGGATCCTGCATCCGAACCGCGGACAGGCATCGGTACTCAAAATGCCAGCAGGGAGCAAAGCAGCGCGTCGCAAGATCGGATACCTTCCCGAAAATCTTGTGTTTCCAAGACACCATACCGGTCGAAGTGCACTCTACTTCTACGGCAGACTCAGCGAGATGTCCGATTCGGAGATTGCGAAGCGTGAGAATGAACTGTTTGAACTCGTCGATTTGAAAGGACGGCAGCACGAAGCCGTACGCCGCTATTCCAAGGGGATGCGACAACGCCTGGGACTCGCACAAGCCATGCTCCACGATCCGGATCTGCTAATCTTGGATGAGCCGACCGACGGACTGGATCCTATGGGACGTTCTCAAATTCGTGACGTCCTCGATCAACTAAAGAAACGTGGCAAGACGGTGTTTCTCAACAGCCACATCCTGCAGGAAGTGGAGTTGATCTGCGATCGCGTGGCGATCATGGCAAAAGGCGAGTTGCGAGGTATCGGCACGATCGATGAATTGATCGCGCAGCACGCTGACCAACGACGCGGGTATCTCCGTATGGAAGTTTTTGCAAGCGAAGCCCTTTTGCGACCATTTCTCGAGCATTACGGCGAATTTCAATGCTCGCGAATTACGGCCAGCCCGGATGCCGGTCTTGATTCAGCATCTGAGCTGACGCGAGTCGATATTCGATCGATCGATCAAGCAGCAGTCGACCAACTGATCGATCGCTTGCGACAGGAAAAGATCAGTATTCTTCGCATGGAGCGTTCCCGTCCTTCCCTTGAGCAGGTGTTTATGAATATTGTCTCCGCAGCTTCTCAAGGAGGCATATCGTGAAACCCTACATTGCGGTCCTCTACGACAGCTTTCTCGAATCGATCAGTTCGCGCGTGTTGTGGATTCTGCTGGCCGCTTGGTTGCTGATCTTAGGCGCATTGTTCCCACTTTCGATCTCAGAGGGTGAAACGTATTTGGTCTCCACTTCGGACATCGAATCGCCGCGTGTAGTCATGGACCAACTCGCCCTCGCATCCACGGGCAAAGGAACACGATCACAACGTGCGATCTACGCGAAGCTGCCAGAGGATTTCCAGCAAGCGCTGAAAGATCGACAAAAGAATGGGCGACGCATTTTCGTCGGACGGCTTGTTTCGGCTCTCAATAAAGTGCTCGAAGCCACTGACCTGTACGACAAACAGGCTTGGCCCACTGCCGAACGCCGCGAAGAACTGAAGGAGTTGATTGCGAACGACAACAAATCCCCTGACGAACTCCAGCGTTTCAATCGAAGACTTCTCGATTTGACTTTTCCCAACTCCATCAATTCCTCGGTCGGTCAAGCGACTTGGATTACCTACGCTGGCATGAAGTTCACGGAGCCCTTTCCAATCACTGCGCGTCAGATTCGACCGTTCATCGAAGCCGGATTGATACCGACGGTACTGTGGCTGGGACTAGGAATCGTCGCCATGATGGTAGCAATCGTGATCACCAGTTCGATGATCCCCGACATGTTCCAAACCGGTTCCCTCCACTTGCTACTGAGCAAGCCGCTATCCCGCAATCTGCTGTACCTCAGCAAATATCTCGGCGGCTGTATTTTCGTTTCGTTGAACATCGCATTCCTGGTGATCGGACTGTATCTCTAC
This sequence comes from uncultured Pirellula sp., assembly GCA_964464255.1. Lineage (GTDB taxonomy): Bacteria > Planctomycetota > Planctomycetia > Pirellulales > Pirellulaceae > JBKCUI01. The sequence continues at coordinate 534 of CAYXFO010000437.1, read as the reverse complement.
TGCGGGATCCAATTGCAGATCTGGAATTCGGGGATTCTTTGGTGCATTCCCTTGTTTATTTTCTACTTCATGATTTTCTACTCGGTGTCTGCCCTTTCCGGACTGGTGTGGAAGAACCCGATCATCTGTGTCGTGGTTACCGCGCTGTTTTGGGGGGTCTGCTTCACGCTTGGTTTTGTGCGAGACCTGACGCAAGCCTTTCTGCAAGGACCACCCACCGTGCAGCATATCCATGTCGTAGGAGACATGCCAATCGTTGGAAACCAACAAGGGCGAATTCAATTTTGGAACGAAGAGACCAATGCGTGGCAGACGGGATACGGCGATGTGGATGGCCAGCGCGTCGTTGGACCCGTCTACTTGCCCAAAACCGGTAATCTCTACTTCGGACGCGCGGGTTTCGCTCCCTTCGGCATTCGAGGAAACAACGCAACGCGACTCGAGATGGCACGCTTGCCGGAATTGAGTGACGCAAACGTCGCTGATTCGGACGAAGCCTCAAGCTTCTCCGGAAAAAAATGGTGGGACGATATC
>CAYXFO010000436.1:0-3747 GCA_964464255.1 uncultured Pirellula sp. | reverse complement strand
TATCGAGACCGCGCAATTATGCTGGCCAAAGGAATGTCCAACTTCGAATTGGCCAAGGCCTACTTTGCGAAACGGGAAACAAGCAGCGGTGGCCGACAAATGCCTGGGCACCCCAGCTGTCGCGAGAAGAACATTTGGAGCGTTCCCACGCCGACAGCAAGCAATCTGCTCCCAGCCTGCGGTGTCGCTTGGGGGATGCAAATGCAGGGTAAGAATAACCTGGTGATCGCCACCACTGGCGATGCCGCCAGTCGCCAAGGGGAATTCTATGAAGCGATCACGTTTGCGATGGAACGGAAACTGCCGATCGTCTTTGTCGTCGAAGACAACCGTTATGGCATCAGCACCAATACCGACAAATTCAACCCATTCAAACTCGGGGTATTCAGTCAAAACATCGGCCTTGTCCATGTAGATGGCCGACATCCGGATAATGTATGGCAAGCGTCGGCCGAAGCGATCGAGCGAGCGAAATTAGGAAAAGGACCGTCGGTACTCGTGTGCGAGGTCGACCGTCTGTGTAGCCACACCAGCAGCGACGACCATCGCGTGTACCGTCCGCCCGCCGAGATCTCGGAAATGATGGAACGAGATCCGATCGATACCGTGGTCGCGGAATTGGTGGAAAGCGGCGAATTGACATATGAACGGTGGGAGGAAATTCGCCATACGATCGACAAGCAAGTGGATGAGGAATACCGCAAGGCGGAGACAGAACTCGATCCGACTCCTGCCGACTTGATGAAGGAACTGCTCGGCCCCGCTCCGAACGCTGCTGCCCCTCCGATCGAAGGGGGTCGCAAATGGCGCATGGTCGATGCGGTAAACGAAGTCTTCAAAGCAGGTTTGCGACAAAACCGCGACTACGTGTTCTTTGGTGAAGATATCGAGGATCCAAAGGGAGGCGTATTCCGCCTTACCGCTGGTCTCTCGACGGAATTCCAAGATCGCGTGTTCAACTCTCCTCTCGCAGAGGCCACCATTGCAGGTGTTGCCGTGGGCTTGGCATGTTATGGAATGCGACCTGTTTTCGAATTGCAGTTTGTCGACTTTGTCGGACCAGCGTGGTCTCAGATATCCCAGAACATGTCGACGATTCGATGGCGGACGTTCGGTGATTGGAAATGCCCAGCGGTTATTTATTCTCCGTATGGAGCATACCTACCCGGTGGTTCGATCTGGCACTCTCAAGCCAACGAAGGAAGCTTCGCCCATATCCCTGGGCTACGCATCGTGGTACCGAGTACTCCGGAGGACGCAGCAGGGCTCATCTGGACAGCGATGCACAGCGAAGACCCGACGATTTACTTGATCCCGAAGCACTTGTTCCGTCAGCAGATGGATATGCCTGCCAAGCCCGATCCTGTGCCGTTCGGAAAGGCACGTGTGCGACGTTCCGGTCGTGATGTTACGATCGTTTCATGGGGCAACTGCATCGAACAAGCGATGGAAGCTGCCGCAAAGCTCGATGGCGACGTATCTGTCGAAGTCATCGACCTGCGATCAATCGTACCCTGGGACTTTGAAACCATCGCCGATTCGATTGAGAAGACGGGGCGACTCGTGGTGGTCCAAGAAGATGCCGAGTCATGCAGTGTCGGCCAAATGATTCTCGCAAAGATTACCTCGAGCCCGGAAACATTTTCAAACTTGCTCAGCCCTCCTCAGTTGGTGTCGCGCGCCGATGTTCATATCGGCTACAATCCGATTTATGAATATGCAGCGTTGCCCGATACGCAACGTGTTATCTCGGCCATTCGATTAACCATGGAGGACTAGGGTCCGTGCCAATCGTTTCTGTTCGTATCCCACAGATGGGAGAAGGCTTGCAGGAAGCGCTCCTCGTCAACTTTCTCAAAAAGCCTGGGGACTTGGTTCGTCGCGATGAACCGATTTATGTCATGGAGACTGACAAGGCCTCCACGGAGGTCGAATCCCCCTACGCCGGTCGGTTGGTTGAGTGGCTTGAGAAAGAGGGAACCGTTCTACCGATCGGAACCGAGGTCGCTCGGATGGAAGTCGATGAACCGGTCAGTGAATCCGCACCCTCGCACGGTTCGCCTCACACACCGACCGTAAGCAGCAGTACAACAACCTCATCTACGGATGCCGAAGCCGACAACGAGGATGAAGGAACCGGGGGAGGTGGCGGCGCAATTCCTCCCCGGACTCGAAAGATGCTGAAGGAAAAAGGGCTGCTCGACATAGCGGATCAAATACCGCGTCGCGGCAATAAGTTGATGCCCGAAGATGTGGAGCGTTATTTGGCTGCCGGCTCTGCCAGCACAGCATCCGCTGCCACGAGTTCCCTCTACGACGAAAGCCCCGTTTCTAAGCAGCAGATCACGCTCAACTATCGACTCCATCGAAGCGTGCAGACCACTGTGCCAGTTACAGTGATGAACGAAGTCGATTGGACCGCCTTGGCGCAAGCGAGACAGCAAGTCAAGGAATCAGGCGGCAAGGAAACGAGCTTCGCGATGATGCTGTGGTGTGTCGTGCGGTCTATGTCCAGACACCCACGGTTTCGAACCAGCCTCGTCGGCGATGGAACCATCTTCCGCACTTACCGACACGTCAATCTCGGTGTTGCAGTCGCACTTCCTGAAGACACATTGGTCACCGCATCGGTTCATGCAGCAGACACCATGAGTCGAAACGAGTTCTTTCAATACTTATCGGAACGTATCGAATTGGCGAGACAGGGCGTCGATCAAGCCGACCCATCGATCACGATCAGCGTGTCCAATATCGGCACAGCAAGCATGCGGATGGGAATCCCGGCCATTGTCGCACCCGCAGTCGCGACCCTCGCTCTAGGTGAAGTATTCGATGCTCCTGTCCCAAGCGGTTCGAGTTTTGTTTTTCAGAAACGTGCCCAATTGACACTCGCCTTCGACCATCGCATCATCAATGGTGTCGGAGCGGCATCGTTTATGAATGATCTCAAGGAAGAGATCCAAAAGTTTCATTTCTGAAACTTTTCGCTTAAGGGGTGAGTTACGGCCACCGTGCGCCCTGAATAGGTGATTTCCTTGTGAACTGGTTAGCCCACGCGTTCCTATCCACGCCCGACATGGAATTCCGTTTAGGGAATCTCCTCGCGGATATGATTCGTGGCAGGGAGCGAGCCGCGATGCCAGCGAGATTTCTAGAAGGTGTTCGGCATCATCAAGCGATCGATGCCTTCACGGACACCCATCGGATGGTCTACCGGAGTCGCGGCAGGATTGGAGGCCGGTTCGGACATGCGAGCGGTATCCTGATCGACATCTTCTACGATCACTTTCTCGCATTGAACTGGGACCAGTATTCGAACGAACCTTTCGAAGCGTTCACCTCCAAGGTCTACGACGATATGCGATCTGGGCTGGCATGTTTTCCCGAAGATGCACGGCAGGCGATGCACAAAATCGCCGACGACGATCGATTGGGTGCGTACCGAAGGCTGGAGGGTATAGAAGATTCCTTGCTTAAAGTCTCGCGGCGCTTGGCGAAGCGGATCGGCCGTGATCTGGAATTGGAGCGAGGCGTCGAGGAGTTAATCAATCATTTCGACGGCTTGCGGGAGGATTTCACCGAGTTCTTTCCGGAATTGCATCGGTATTCCGACGAACGACTGCGAGCCGCTGGGTGATCGGTCCGGTATCTTGTAGCCTATCGAAAACGCATTGGCAGTATTGGCACCCTTTGACATATCCTGGAGCTTTCGATGAGAACATTGGCATACAGCAGGACCCTGGTCTG
>CAYXFO010000435.1:0-3752 GCA_964464255.1 uncultured Pirellula sp. | reverse complement strand
CGTTTTGATCGAATCATCGTACATCTGCTCGCGCGTTTTCATCGAATCTTCATATGCCTTCTTCAGATCAGGTGTGTACCAGTTTGCTAAATTATCGAAATAAACCTGATCCACGCGTGTGATGTGAAAGTCCTTGCGATCCTTGTAAGGGAGTTCCGCAGGTGTCTTGTCCATCAGTTTCGCGTCTCGATTCAGTGAGGCCTCGATCGCCTTGTAGAGTTCCACGCACAGCATGCGTCTCTCGGCCCCCTTGCTCACCTCCTCGCCAACTTTTTTGTTTGTTTCCAGTTCATCCTTGATCTTTTTATCCGTGCCGATCTCCTCGTCCGACTTGCTATTGGCATTCTTGACAGACCTTTCGGCGTCTGTCCAAATGTCTGGGCGCAGTGGCCGATAAACCTGACCCAGCATTGCATGGTGAGACACAAACCCCACCAACAATAGCGACAAGGCACCCACCGCCCAGGGCTTTTTATTGCGAACAACACGATCAAGAATGATATCTCGAGGGAGCAAATTGGTTCGCATCGGACCGCGGTTGAGCAACTGCAAGCACATGCCGTATACCACCCCAAACGCAGGGGCATTCTCCTTGAAGGCTTGAGCGCCCAGAACTTCTTGTCCGTCCAGTTTGGCGAACCGGTCAAACAATGTCACATCCATCGCCAAGTTCTTAATTAGGAACTGCAAAAGCCCAGGCATTTTCGCAGTATTCCCCATCACGATCATATTCTCCACTTCACTCTTCTTGTTGAGTTGCTTGAAGAAACTGAGCGAACGCTGGATCTCTGTCACCATGTCGTTAAACACCGGTCGCATCGCTTGGAAGATCAACTTGGGATCGTCCGCCTGCATTGCATTTCTCTTGAGGTGCTCTGCTTTGGCAAAAGTTAACTTTAAATCTTTCGTGAGTTGCCTGGTGAAGTGATTGCCACCGATGGGAATACTTCGTTGCCATATTCGAAACCCGTTGGTAACCACCAAGTCACTGGCATCGGTTCCGATCGACAAGATGACGGTATTCTTCGGGGGATGTTCTGGATCGAAAGCATCGTTTGCCATTCGCTCCGCGAACTGCTCGTAAGCGACCATGTTGTAGATGCTGATGGGAGCTAACTGCACCAAATCAATATCCATCCCCCGCTCGCGATAAGGCTTCAGCGCGCGGAACACCGCTTCCTTTTTCATCGCGAACAAGCCGACCTCGCTCTCCAGTGCATAGCCATCCTCGATCTGAGCACCCTCCATCTGCTGGAAGTCCCATATCACGTCGTTGAGATCGAAAGGGATCTGCTGTTTGGCTTCGTACTTGACGATGTCGGCAACTTTCTTTACCTCGACCGGCGGTGGCTTGAAGAACTTCGCCAAACCGCTTTGCCCCGGTACGCTTACGCCGATCTTGATTTTCCCCTTGAGATCATTCCGTGAAGTGAATTGTTCGAGGGCATCGGCAATCAACTTTTCCGGTTCCGCTTCAGGCTGCGACAAGATCTTGGGGTATTCGACAAAGTCGAAGGTGTCGGCGATGACTTGGTCGCCTTCCAGATGGCAACGAAGAGCCTTGAGCGAGCTTTGCCCAATTTCCACCCCCCATACGTGTTGCAATTTTTTCGCCATCGTGCGAACCTCCCAAGGGATCGAAAATCGTCTGGAGCGGCTTGAATAGCCCAAATAAGTTGACCAGTGGATGTGGACCAGGAGTGAACGGATGCGAGTCTCTGTCGCTTCGTCACCTCCCAGCGCCAACAAACCGGCGCGCAACCACCCACATCCATCGTATCGTGACAGGATGGTCGCTGTCAAAATTTTCAGCCCTTGTAGCGAAAAAAAAGGAGGAATGCTCAGCGATTAGCTGAGTTCCAACCCGCCTCAACTGGCTTTCCACGAGGAAATTCGCAACAATAGTAGTCCGGTCCAAAGATGTCGATGTTTCGATTCATCGAGGGAGGAATACGTTGAAAAGAACAGGTCCGACCATCATTCCTAACGCGAATCAACCAAAGACGATCGAGTCGATTTCTTTGTCATGCAAAGACCGATGGATTTTTTCGTTTGCGACGATTTTTTTCGGACTGCTTTCGAGCTCGTTGCACCTCTCGCCAACACCCGCAAACGCCCAGGATGCGAACTCCTCAAGCAAGGGTTCCCCGCAGGCATCTGCATTCCCCTCCTCTACAACCGGTTCTCCATCGGCAGCAAACCAAGGCGAGCCAACGACTTCTGACGACCTGGAACAGGAAATCGCAAACTGGATCAGGAAATTGGGGGACCCGAGCTACTCCGTGCGATTGCAAGCCCAAAGCGAGTTGGAACGGATAGGCGTTCGCGCACTGGATCAATTGCATCAAGCCAGCTTCGATCCCGATCCTCAGATTTCCAATCAAGCCCGATTCCTGGTCCAAAGCAACCAATTCAATTGGGCCTGGGAGACGGACCCCTTCCCCGTCCGTCGCACTCTGGCGAACTACACGACCGCTCCATTGTACGACAAATCGGTCTACATCGACCAACTCAACGCAATGGAAGGGGATGAAGGACTCCCCGCGTTGTGCCGATTGGTCCGGTACGAAACTCAGGGGTGCCTCGCGAAGCGGGCTGCCCTCTTAGTGATGCGCAGCGAGCCTCCGATCGGCCAGTCGGAAACCGAACGAAAGGCTTGGATTGCTGCTATGGTTGACGGAGCGATGAGCACCGCTGGCAAGTGGGTGCTTGCATACTCTGCGAAAGAGGAGACGTTGTCGATTGCAGCGTGGCAACAACGGATCGATCGAGAGCGGGAACTGCTCGAAGCGAAATCTCCCGACACCAGCATCGAGATCATCTCCGATCTGCGGCGATGGTTGGTGGAACAAATCGCTGACAAACCCGAACTCAAGGAACAGTCGCTCGAAATCGCTCGCAATATCCCCGAGTATTTCCAAACCAGCGGTCCAGGCGCAAGCGCTAGCATGATTGAGTTCGCTCAGTGGGCGCTGCAATTCAAACTTCCAAAACTTGTCCAAGAACAACACGGCAAGCTCAGCAGCCTGATGCTTCAAGATCCCCGCTTCGGCTACCTGCTTGCAGAAAGCTACGAACAGCAGTCGGAAAAAGAAAAGGGGAAGAAAATCGCTGATCTTACGGCTTCCCGTGTCCCGATCGATGCCCAGGGGGAACCCAAGCCATTCGATCCCCTAGCCAACGAGGATTCTCCTCTGAACCGCAGGTTGGAGGAGATGCGACTGCGAAACACTTCCTTCGTCCTGCAGCGAGCGAGCATGGGTGACTTCCTCATCAAGCGAGGGATGTTCGATTGGGCCGAAACGGAATTGCGGTACGCGATCGATGGCCGAGAGGCCGAACCGGAATTCGCTACGACTCTCAATCTGTCCCTCCTGTCGCAAATGCTTCACGAACTGGCACGAAATCAGGAAGCGGCCGATGTACTTGAGAAGTACAAGGATCGCTTCGAACGCGAACCGATGTTCGAAACCCAGGTCGCTCCCAACGGAGGCGAGAGCCTCGTCTCAAACTACTATCTCTTTCGAGGTGATGAAGCTCTGGAAAAAGACAATAAACCCTTGGCTCGCGAAATGTACGTCAAGGCCATCGAACTCGCGGAAGACAACGTCGATGCCATCATCGGACTATATCGACTCAACGACCCCAGCGATGAGGCGACTCAAGAACGCAAAAGGATCCACCAACGCGTCGCCTCCGCACTACGGCAAGAAATCGACGCCCGCGAACGGGATCTGCGACGTGAAAATCCC
>CAYXFO010000434.1:1417-3753 GCA_964464255.1 uncultured Pirellula sp. | reverse complement strand
GTATCCCAATAAGTAAATCGCGTGCCGTAGCCAGGATAGACTTTGTAGCCCGAGTCGGGGCCGCGAGGGTAGAGCCATAACTTGACAACCTCGCCAGCCGCATAGAGGTGTTGGTTCAGTTCCATATCTTCCCAACGGTGCAACCGAAAGTCGTCGATGCTACTCGAGTCCTTACCGCGGAATGTAAAGTACGATTCGCGCACCGCCTGCAGTTGCGTTCGCAGTAAGGGTTTACCCTGCAAATCGCAAAGATCGATGGTGCTATCCAACCGCGAACCGCTCCGTGCCGCATCAATCGCTACGATCCACTGGTCCCCTTGCTTGGCATCAAACGCGTACCAGTCGCCTGCATGGATTCCATCCATATCCTGGCCTGATATCACACCCGAAACGGTCGCGGGCAACGCCTCAATCTTTTGCGAAGTGGTTGGATCACGCTTTGCATTGGCCTCGGCGATGTTATTCATCGTCTCGGTAACACTTAACGCCGAGTCGCTGCGAGTCATTTCGAAGGCGGACCATTCGCTCTTCGGCTTGCGTTGCAGTTCCGTATGGATATTCCGCACCGAAACGGTTCCCGACAGGGTTGTTATTGCTAAGCTATCGCCCGGAGAGTTCCACAGAATCGAAGAAGCGATATCGCTGAGAGGCTCGAGGGTCGCGATCAGGTCCCACGATTCGGCATCCCAAATCTTGACCAATCGGTCCTCTCCCGCAGTGGCGACCCAGCGACCATCGGGCGAGGGGCTCAGTTGGCTGACCGGTTCCTCATGTGCAAAGACAGCGCGCAGCATCGGGCTAACGCTTGGCTTGTCCTTGGACAGGAGTTTCCAGACACGAACGCGGCGATCGGCGCTTGCAGCGATAATCGCACCTCGTTTTGGGTCCCATCGCACGGCATATTGTTCCGCCTCCCCTTGACCGAGCGTATCCAATCGCTCTCCGGTATCGACTCGCCATACCTTGACGGTTTCATCCGCGCTCGCGCTCAAAAGCACCTTGCCGCTATCATCGAAATCCAGGTCGTACACGGCCCCATTGTGACCCTCGAGCGAACGAAGTGGTTTACCGCTGCCAAGGTCCCAGATCTGGATAACTCGATCGTATCCTGCGGTTGCCAAGATCGTACCGCTCGGATCGATTGCAGCAGCATAGACAATGTCTTGATGGCCTTCGATGCGATGAAGGACGAGAGGGTTTGAGTTTGCATCTTCCAAAGATGTTGCATCGATTACGATCGTCTGACCCCCAACTCCTGGGATCCCCGATGCGATCGTGATAAATTTTCTATCGCGAGAGGAGCGGATTTGAGTCACCTTGCCGGTAATTTCCAAATTCAGTTTGCGTCGCTGCCCATCCGACCACCATTCGAGTTGCCCGGGTCGCCCAAGAAGCAACTGCCCCTGGTTGCCGGTCATCGCAGCGGCGGTTATCGGCAATTCTCCTCGATATAGTGATTGTGATTTCGGGAATGCCCATCGCTTCTCCAGAGGCAACAGAACATCGCTGCCGACTGCACCCGAGGCGATCCATTCCTTCAAGACCTGGAGTTCGGAATCGTTCGGTTGTGCAGAATCCTCTGGGGGCATCTTGGGTTCGTCGATACCGCTAACTCGTCGCCACATGAGAGAGGATTCTGGACTCTCCGGCACAACGATTGGTCCCGACACTCCACCGCGTCGGAGTGCGGCAAAGGTATGCATTTGCAATTCGGCTTCGAATTCTTTCGCGTTGTGGCATCCCACACAGTACTTGGTCAGCAGTGGAACAACGTCATTCTCCCAACTGGGTGGGCTTCCCAAAACCGATGAATTCAACCAGAAAAGGCCCAGAATCAAGGCGGCGAGGAATCGTTGGTGGTATCGGATCAAGAACATTGCGACACCTTTTCGAGGGGGGCAAACAATCGCATCAGGTGAGGTTTTCTCCAGGCCTGCATTGTAATACAAAATCCATCTGCTCGACCCCATAGAATGGGGAGTTTCCCAATACGCGGCTTGGATGCTATTCTATCGGACTCCGGCTTATATGAATAAGTCCGCATCCATCCCTCTCACTGTTGGAGCAATCTGAAAAATGGCCAGACCCGTAACATTATTCACCGGACAGTGGGCCGATCTGCCTCTTGTCAAAATGGCCCAATTCACCAAAGACGCGGGTTATGATGGTATCGAGTTGGCATGTTGGGGTGATCACTTCGAGGTCGATAAAGCGATTTCCGATCCTGGCTACTGCGATGCAAAGCGTGCCTTTCTGAACAGCTTGGGACTGAAATGCGAAGCGATCAGCGCCCACTTGGTCGGCCAAGCCGTTTTGGACAACATCGACGCTCGGCA
>CAYXFO010000434.1:0-1407 GCA_964464255.1 uncultured Pirellula sp. | reverse complement strand
GGTTACGTTTGGGGGGATGGCAACCCGGCAGGGGTTAATGAGCGGGCTATCGAGGAGATGAAAAAAACAGCCCAAGCCGCGAAGCGGTTCGGAGTCAAAGTAGTCAATGGTTTCACCGGCTCAAGCATCTGGCATTTGAACTACTCCTTCCCTCCCGTTCCTCCATCGATGATCGACGACGGGTTCAAGCTACTGGCCGAGCGATTCCATCCCATCTTGGATGAGTTCGCCAAGTGCGGCGTTCGATTTGCGCTCGAAGTTCACCCCACGGAAATCGCCTTCGACATCTACTCCGCTCAACGCGCCCTCGAAGCACTCGATCATCGCCCCGAGTTCGGATTCAATTTCGATCCGAGTCACTTGCTGTGGCAAGGAGTCGATCCAGTGGAATTCATCCGTGCGTTCCCCGATCGCATCTATCACATGCACGTCAAAGATGCTACGACCAAACTGAATGGCAAGTCTGGAATTCTGTGCAGTCACTTGAACTTTGGCGATCCACGGCGCGGATGGGATTTCCGCTCTCCAGGTCGCGGTAGCGTCAACTTTGAAGAGATCATTCGCGCGTTAAATGATGTCGGCTATTCCGGTCCCCTGAGTGTCGAGTGGGAGGATAGCGGTATGGATCGCGAGTTCGGCGCTCGCGAAGCAGCATCCTTTGTTAAGGGGCTGGATTTCTCTCCCAGTGGCCGCGCTTTTGATTCCGCATTTGACAAGGAGACTTCGTGATCACCATCCACGCCCCAATCTTGTTTGATCCCGGGAATGAAGCGATGAGATTCCTTCCCGAGGGACCCTATCCGTTAGGTGCCGATAGGTTTTCGTGGGTAGCCATCCAGCACGGCCCAACGGCAACCAACGGTTCACTCAACGTGTACGATTTAAAAACGAAGCGCAATACTAGCCACTTGCTTACCGGTCGGCCTGGGTTTGCGTTTCCAACCGATCGAGGAAACTTCGTCGTTGGATGTGAGCGGAGCGTCGGTATTTTTGCTCCATTGCAGGCGGCATGGGATACGTTCATCGAAGGAATCGATTCCCACGTCGATGGCACCATCATCAACGACGCCGTCACGTGGGATGGCAATCTCATCTTCGGTACCAAGGACTTGGAGTTTAAGACCAAGAAGGCAGGTTTGTATCTTTGGCGCAGATCCGATCGACGATTATTCCAACTTCGATCGGACCAGATTTGCAGCAACGGCAAATGTGTCGTTCCTGTCGATGACCAGCGTATCATGCTCTACGATATTGACTCCCCAACGCGACAAGTCGTGTGCTACGAGGTGGACATCCGCTCGGGAACGTGCACAGAGCCTCACGTCGCAGTCGACTTGCGGACTGAAAACGGGGTGCCGGACGGAATGACCATGACACCCGACGGTCGTTCGGTCATCATTTCCCTTT
>CAYXFO010000433.1:0-3756 GCA_964464255.1 uncultured Pirellula sp. | reverse complement strand
GGAAGACGTCGCGAGCGACGTAAGTCTATCCCTCACTTACGTTTCGGGTTGTGATGGATCGAGATGCGAGTAAACCCTAATGTTCAGTCGTTGGGCAACCCTTCGAAGAGTCTGGATCCGATCCGCACCATGGTCGAGCCTTCTGCGATGGCGATCGCGAAGTCTTGGCTCATCCCCATCGATAACTCCGACATCTGCATCCCAAAGCGTTGATTCCATGCATGCATCTGATTTCGCAGAAACGCGAATTCGCGATGGACTTGTGACGATTCCGCACCGAGCGAACTCATCCCCATCAATCCCCTAACCTCCAGATGGGATTGCTTCCGGTCATCGGAAGCATAATGTTCGAGCCAGGTTTGCGCTTCCTGAGGTTGCATACCCGTCTTTGTCGCATCCTGAGCGATCTGGATTTCGAGAAGGACGGCAGTACAAATCCCTTGGGCCAAGGATTCCTTCAGGATCTCGTCCGCGAGTCTTGCGGAATCCAAGGAATGCACCAGATGAATCTGTGGGATCGTTCGGCGAACCTTGTTTCGTTGCAAATGCCCGATCAGATGCCACCTCACGGCGGGTGGAAGTTGTGGAGCTTTTTCCCAAATCTCTTGCGGTCGGCTCTCTCCCAGGTCGAGGCAACCGGCATCCACCAGAGCCATCGCCTCTGCGGCACCGACGTACTTGGTCACTCCGATGGTTCGGATTTCCGCTGGGCTTCTGCCCGCAGTCGCAGCCGCGTCCGCGACCTCAGCGAGGACGTTCCTGTAGTTTTTCCCAATCTTTTCCGCTCTTGACGATGATGCAGTCATTGGACAACAAGAATAAAAATGTCTTCGCAATTGGATTGCAACTAGAAGCATTGTCGCTACGATAGGAAACGCTTGCACGGGAGCATGTGAGCTCTGCGAACCAGAGTCGATTGAGATTCGAACGAAGAACGGGAGTTGGTGGAATGCGTGATTGGAAGGATCGGCTAGGAATTTTCGCCTCTGCCGCGTGCGCTGTCCACTGCGCAGCCACCCCAATCCTGGTGGCGGCTCTCCCCACTCTGAAATTGACGGAATGGATGGCTGATCCGAGGTTTCACCAGATTGCCGCAGTGATCTGCTGCAGTTTGGTGGCGATCGCAATTGTGCCGACGGCTCTCCGATTTCGCGACCTCCGTTTGTTCTCTTTCGCATCAACGGGTTTGGGTTTGATTCTGGCCGCCGCCTTCCTGGTCCCCGATACTTGCTGCTCGAGCAGCAACTGCTCCACCGACGGAAGTGGGATTCTGGCCAGTTCCCACACCGACTCAGATCACACCCATGATGGGCGTTCCCACGATGATCATTCGCATCATGATCACACGCATCATCATCATTCGAGCAATGGCCAAACTACTTCATCGGAACAAGCCGAGTCTCCTACTCTTCTGATGGCAGGGATGAGCATCGCTCAACCATGGATGACGCCAGTGGGCGGGTTGTTGCTGATCGTAGCTCACGGACTGAACATGAGAAGGCGATGGAGGTCAGAATGCGGCAGGTCAAATTGCTGCGCGGCGCAGCCAGAGGCCGAACTTCTCCAGATGCCTAACGCATCAACCAGCGATTCGACGTTGGCTCGTGCCTCGTAAAGCAAACTGCAATCAAGCTCCCACGAACTCTGTTTACCACTCGCGTTAATAGTGGCGACGTCGCGCCGAAACCAAGATATCCCAGGCGTACCACTCCAAGTACAGCAGCAACATCGGAATGACGTAAATGGCGTATTGAATGATTGGCTCGATGAGGGGGACGTTTTGGAAAGTGGACTCCAGGACAGCAGCGAGTCCGAAGACCATTCCCGCATTAACCGACAGCATCAGGATACTTGCCGACACTATCCCAAAAATGTATGCCGCCAGTCTCCAAAGAGCTTTCGATTCCTGGCTTTTGTCGTATTCCTGTTCTCTCATATTCATCTAGCATTTTGCTTGGGCAGACTGATTTTAGCAGTTCAAGAAATCATTCCTCTCGGTCCTGGCTGAAGTCCCCCTCGAAACCCAGGCTTGTGATGTCGCTGATACGTCCCGCCAGAACGCCATATTGGTTGGCAATGAAGAACAATCCCAGGGGAAGCAGTAATCCGAATACTGCCGTGATCATTGAGTTGGTAACACATCCGATGGCATACACAACAAACAGCCCTGCGATCGCCATGCCGGATTGAAAGTACATCGCTCCCCATGAATCCGGCCTTTCGCCGAGCGACCTGAAGATAACTGAAGAAAACGGCTGCGTGGTCGCGTTGTTGTCGATCATGCTCAGGAGCAGCAACGGCGTAAGCCCCCAGATCGACAGCAGAACAAGAATCTCGCTGACGATGGAAGGGAGGCCCGTCAGAGACATGGCAGATGCAAAAAATCCGCCGGGCAAAGCCGCTAGGATCACAGCGGTAGCCAACATGACCAGTTCCCCGATCGCCTCGCCAAATCTACCAAACGGCCAATCCTCAACGCGAGTCCTGCGGTTGGCTGCCATCGGCAGGATAACCATGCAGCACATCAATATCCCTGCCAAGATAGGTACTCCGAAACACAAGAATACAGCTAGCCTGATGATCACCTTTTGAATCGAGGCTAGTTCCAAAGAACCGATCGCGTGCAGGCTAGCAAAGCAGACAGCAGCACATACGCCGAGTATCACCGACAAAAAAATCATGCCAGGGTCGCGCAAGAATCCGAAAATTAAAGACAACCAACGCTGCGAATCAAATGGTACTGAAACCGCATCGATTTCCTTGCGTTCGAGCGCCGCTTCCTTCTCCGCTCGCTCGAGTATCTCCTTGGTCTTGAGCGAATCACCGATCTGTGTTCGAGGATTGGCGTTCTCGATAGGAGCGAGCCGAACGTTAGCCACCTCAGGATCGATCTTGAATTCAGCCTGTTTCTTCTTGGCGGGAGGCGCGGGGATTTTCAGTTCCGAGTGGCAATCAGGACATCGCGTTTTGGTCCCTGCACGTGACGCTTGACTGTAAAGAAGCGTTCCACAAACTTTGCACGGAAATGAAAAATCCTCATCGACCGGCCTTTTCGAAGACTCTGCCGATTTACCCGAAGGCACGGATCTTTTCGTTGTTGAAACTGGTGCATCCAAAGAAACAGGTAGATCCTCTCCCAATGGAAAGTTCATCTCGCTCAACAGCGGACTGGGGAGAGGAGACGATTCGGGATCCAACGGCTTTAGCTCCGGCAAGTCGTCGTCGAAGAGACTCTGCCCGAGCTTCGGACCGTTTTCTGGCGTGGGAGGCTTGTCCGAATGCTTGGGACTCTCTGATCGTTGGGGAACGGGGGATCGGGTTGTAGGTTTCCGCTCCGCCTCCGGTTTCGATAAACGGTTGGATTGAGGTGGCTTGCTGGGGCTGTCGAGTTGCAACCAGGAATCCGCATCCTCGTCTGCGGTTTCATTCTGGGGAACGATGATACTGCCACTACAACTCGGACAGCGGGTGCGTTTGCCTGCTGAGGATGAGGCCACGCGCAATCGCTTCGCGCAATGCGGGCAATCAAAACTTATGGGGGAACCGGACTGCTTACTCAAAGGAACGCCTCTACCCACAGACTCGATAGGAGTTAGCGCAAAGCCGTAGCGGTTTTTGCGAATTGATTCCAGTGATCATTGCCACTTTCGATTCCCCATCGACCGCGATGCAGAACGACACGGTACTTGAACGCGAGCGAGTCGCCTGCCTTCAAGACATACCCACCGGTGTGCGGCGCTTCACGCTGACCCGACT
>CAYXFO010000432.1:0-3765 GCA_964464255.1 uncultured Pirellula sp. | reverse complement strand
AGGACGGTCTGTTCGCTATCTCCCATGCTCCTCGTCGGGCGCGGTCAATGCCGATGTCCTGAGACAGTGGATACAAGAGGATTCCAACTCAATCTCGTGCGTTTCAGTGATGTTCGCAAACAATGAGACAGGGGTCATTCAGCCGGTTGCCGAGATCGGACGGATTCTTCGCGCAGCCGGGATCCCATTTCACACCGATGCGGTGCAAGGTTTTTGCAAAGTCCCACTTTCATTTCAAGAGATCTATGCCGATGCGATGACGGTCACTTCCCACAAACTGCACGGCCCGCTCGGAGTCGGCGTTCTAGTCCTGCGCCATGGTCTGACCCTGCAGCCTCACCATTACGGAGGAGCACAGCAACTGGGATTGCGGCCCGGTACCGAAATGCCGGTCTTGGCCTCAGGCTTCGCCAAAGCAGTCTCGCTTGCTCAAGCGGAACTCGGTGCTCGAGCGGAGTCCATGAATCAACTCCGTGAATACTTGGAATCGGAAGTTCAACGTGCCGTCCCTGCGGCGATCATCGTCGGTACCGATGGGGATCGGTTGCCACACACCTCCTGTATTGCTTTTCCAGGCTACGATCGACAAGCGATGCAGATCGCCCTCGATCATCAAAGCATTGCGTGCAGTGCCGGTTCAGCATGCGCTAGTGGTTCGAGCCAACCATCTCATGTGCTGCAAGCGATGCGTTTGCCCGCACAAAGCATTCAAAGCGCCATTCGATTTAGTCTGTCGTGGGAAACTACCAAGCAAGAGATCGATGCGACAATCGCTGCGATCACGCGAGTCCTCGACCGGTTGGGGAGGCGTTGATCGTCATTCTTGCCCAAGCAGGAAGATGATTGTTCCATCGATTGGAGGACTCTTTGAGCCAACCGATCGGTTTGTCTTGCCATACCCCTCGTGCCCAAGACCCAGTGGACGTCTCCGGTCGCGATACTGTGCCAGCCCCCCCTTTTCCCAAAGACTGCCCGCTCATGAACGCAGTCGCGTCCGCATCGCTCAACAGCAGTTCGCGATGCGGAGCAAACCAAGTCGCATTGGCCATCGCGAGAGCATGCGTAGGCTCGAGATGTTTTCCCGCGAGGACCGCAACCATGGCGGATTGGAAGAACTTGCGATCGCCTAACACTTCGAAGAACTGTTCGATACCCGGCTCTTCGATATTCGCAGATTGACCGCAGACATGATATCCGATCGGCCATGTCCCGAGTTCTTTGAGCCACAGTTCCATGTCGAGCGAATTGTCTTTCTTGCGAGAAGCGGAATGACCTGTTCCCTTGCGAGCGGTTCGATGATCGCGCACTTCGTTTTCATGCAGTGTGTCCAAACCGACCGCTCGATCGGTTTCCCCGATTTTACGGAGAGCGGCGGCAAATCCCCCTCGGCACCGATCCCGATGCGGCCACAATCGATAGCATCCCTCGCGAAGCGGAGATTGCCAACGACTCAGTTCCGGAATGACGATCGGTTCCCAGATCCCAGGAAACTCCTGTTGCAACCATTCGATTTGCGATTCGTTTTCTTCGACAGAGAAAGTGCATGTAGAGAGCACGAGCATTCCGCCGGGGCTAAGCATCCGTGCCGCAGTGCCAAGAATCCTCCGGGCGCGAAGCGAACAATGCTCGATGTGCTGCGGACGGAACGCCGATTCGTCATGCTTGCCAGGGCCTACGAGCGTTTGTCCGCTGCAGGGCACATCGACCAAAATCTTATTGAACAAGTCGGTGCACCGAAGTGCTAACAGCTCGGGATCGGAGCGGCAGGTGGCATAGTTTGCCCTGCCGGTTCTCGCAAGATTGTGGCGCAAGACATCCATTCTGGACTGAATCGCTTCGTTGGCGATCAGGACTCCTTCGGCACCTAGTCGCTCGGCGATGGCTGTGGCTTTCCCGCCGGGGGATGCGCACAGATCGCAGATTCGATCCTTGGGTTGCACATCGAGAAGACGTAAAGGCAGGAGGGAGGCCGCATCCTGAATGTAGTAATCGGCGACGGCGAAGGAGAGTTCACCGCCAGGACGCACACTCGGATCGACGATCCAATATCCGCCGCCATACCAAGGAACACATTCCGTGGCGAACGGGAGTCGATCAAGCGTTCTGTCGACTCTTGAGCGAATACATCGATCGGAAAATCGAAGAAGTGCCGACTGGAAATCGGGCAATTCGCACGCGGGGAGCAAATTCTCGAGGCCTGGAATCATGCCGAGGGGCGTATCACTACTTGATAACGGATTGAGTTTGGGCCAAACTCGTAGTCTTGCTAAAAAGGAACCGAACGATGTCAACTATTGCATTGCCAGCCAAAACGATCAACGGGGCAACTCCCAAGCGCGAGGATGTGCCTGCCGGGGAATGCCTGTGCGATTACTGTACCGCGAAATGCTGCCGATATTTTGCTTTGCCGATCGAGGAGCCGGGATCCGAGCAGGATTTCGACTTCATGCGATGGTACTTGCTGCATGACAGGGCATCCGTCTTTGTCGAAGACGACGTTTGGTACCTGCTCGTACACACGACATGCAAGCATTTGCAAAACGATTTTCGATGCGGGATCTACCACACTCGCCCTCAGATCTGTCGTGATTACTCGACAGATAACTGCGAATACGATGAAGACGCGGTGTACGAAATGTACTTTGAAACGGCCGAACAAGTGGCCGAGTACACCGAAGCGCGCTTTCACAGCGACGACCAGTCCATTCGCTCGCGCGAACCGGATCTTCTCCCTGTTCTCTAGCCAGCAAAAAACCATCCCCTTGATCGAACCTAGAACCCTCAAAGGCTTCCGTGATTTTTTACCGGCAGCCATGATTCCGCGCGAACGACTGATGGAGACCGCGCGGCGGGTATATCGCCGGTACAGCTTCGTTCCTATCGATACTCCTGCCTTGGAATACTTGGAAGTACTGACAGGCAAGGGGTCGGACGAAACCGACCGTCAGATGTATCACTTCACCGACAACGGCGGTCGGGCGGTTGGGATGCGATTCGATTTGACGGTACCCTTGGCACGCTTTTCCGCGCAACATATCAACGAATTGGGAACTCCGTTCAAGCGGTATCACATCGGCGCAGTCTGGCGGGGCGAGACTCCGCAGGCGGGGCGCTTCCGTGAGTTCGTGCAGTGCGATTTTGATACCATCGGAACCACGGGAGTTGTATCCGATATCGAAACTGCGTTGGTGATCCACGAGCTGCTGCAAGAGATCGGAATCGATCGATTCAAATTGCGGATCAACAACCGTCAACTCCTCACGGGCTTGCTCGAGGCGCTGGGGCTCGGGAATCAATCAACCATCGTTCTGCGAGCGCTCGACAAGATCGACAAACTCGGTGCCAAGGCGGTCGAGAAGGAGTTGTCGGAGGCGGGTATCCTGGAGCCGCAGATCGCACAGATTCTTCAGTTCGCATCGATACGAGGTAATCCCGATGCGGTCCTGCAGCAATTGGCATCTCAGTTGCGCGGGAATCAGCGAGCCGAGGAAGGGCTCGAACGCTTGAATGTCGTCCAAAAGGCATTGGTGGCAGCCGGGGTACCGCAAGAGCGATTCGCGATTGATGTTTCGATAGCTCGGGGATTGGATTACTACACAGGGATCATTTTTGAAACGATGCTGGGTGACTTGCCTGAAATAGGGAGTGTTTGCAGCGGCGGTCGCTACGACAACTTGGCTGAGTTATTCACCAAGCAGCATTTGCCGGGGATCGGTGCATCGCTTGGATTGGATCGGCTTCTCGCGGCGCTGGAGAAACTTGGCA
>CAYXFO010000431.1:0-3770 GCA_964464255.1 uncultured Pirellula sp. | reverse complement strand
GTACTGAAGCGATTCAGCTCCCTGCCTCGCAGCCGCACCAAGCAAGAAATGTCGCGTTGATTTGTCGACACGCTTCTTGATCTGCTCTTCTTTGATCGGTTCCGCAAGCCTCGCTGCCGTTCCGTAATCCCCGCGTCGCGCAAATCGTAAGCCCAGTTGAAGCTGCTCCGTCACATCGGTCGGCTGGTTCGAAAATATCCAAACGAACAACACCGCCGACGAAACTGCCAGGAGCCCTCCGATGATTGCCAGGACCTTGATCCGTTTCACGCTTCACCCCGTTGCCCAATCAGGAATCAAACTCCAAAAAGGATGCTCGAAAAGGCAGCCAGAGGAGCTTGAAACAACAGCTCTCGCCATGGCGGATCCAGGAGGTAACGCAATACAAAACATACAACCCATAACGCCAAGACCCGTTCGGACCATCGCGCCCACATCGATAAATGATAAAGCCTGAGCAGTCGATAGAGCGTTCGCCCCCGCGATCCTTGGCTTCGCGAGGCAATCTGGGTCACCGGGCTCGTCCCTATAACATCGTCAGCCTCCAGCGGTAGTACACCCAAGTAAGGGATCCGCAAACCATCGAGCATCTTCGTCAAGTCTTCGCGAGTTGCGAGAACGGCCCGAGATCGTTGGCTCGACCTCTTTCGATTCCGTTGTGTCACCACGAAACCAAGGAGCCCGCATGCACACAGAGTGACAACAGAAAACCGCACTCGATCAAGCGAACCGCCCCGCATGACGAAACTGGGACTGCCACCCATAGTAAAAACACCCGGGGTTTCTTGTTCTCGCTGCTCGATTCCCCTCTCTGCACGCTCTAAGCCTACACGGGCCGCGTCGACTTCTGAACAAAGCGATTCGAATGATCTCGTTGCATCCGAACTGACTGTTGATGACGATCGCGATGCCAATCGAAAAGGAGAACTCTCCTGGATGTCAGGAAGCACAATTCCATCCCGAACACAATCCAATCGAAATCGAGAAAGCGCGTGCTCCGCAACCTTCAAATGCCATCGCGCGTGACACACCTCCCTCTGTGCTTCCCCTGCCGGACTGGCCATAGCGATCCCACTCGACGTCAGTGCCGTCAATTCCCGCTCGAGTTCGGTCGTTGCTACTCGGCGGACCATCCCCAGACGAAGCTGGACGCGTCGCACCGTCACCTCACCCTCCGAACCGCCCCTGTGATCCAGTTGAGCAGG
The DNA here is from genome assembly GCA_964464255.1 of uncultured Pirellula sp. GTDB lineage: Bacteria > Planctomycetota > Planctomycetia > Pirellulales > Pirellulaceae > JBKCUI01. The sequence goes on along the minus strand of CAYXFO010000431.1, from coordinate 2,565 downwards.
TGTCTTCAATGGCTCACATACCAACCAATCGATCGAAGGGGATGCTTTATCCGTTTTTCGACCTGTCTCTACCAGCTTGGAATGCTCACTCGGCGAAACCAAAACGTTGCACTCGCATACCAACACCGACCGTTGTATCGGGAGTAAGCTCACACCCCAAAGGAACACTCCAAGACCTAGCAAGCCGCCAACTTGCAGGGCACGAATGAACCTCGAACCGGGAGATGCCTTCATTGCAAACTGCTGTCATTAAGCACGGGAAGAATGTTGACTTTTCCGATTCTTCGGCTCAAAACTCTCCCTTGCGTGAAGCGTTTTTCAAGACCGGTCACAAATGCACATTCCCCGCAATCAAATCCCAGCTTCTCCTCGGGGTTTTGCTAGCTTAATTTGTCAAAGCGAGGAGGGCTCCTACAATGAAGGAGCCTCGACATCATTATCTCGGAAAGCAAAGAACCTCATGCCCACAACCAGCACCCAGGAGCATCGACGACGAGCCCCAAAGTCGCTGACCGTCTGCGTACTTACGGTCAGCGATACGCGAACCTTGGAAACCGATGAGGGTGGGGCATTGATCGAATCGATGTTGCAGGCTGCGGAGCATACGGTTCGCGCCCGACGCATTGTTCCAGATGAACAAGAGCAGATTGCTGCGGTGGCGAGGGAGTTGCTCCGCATCGATGGCGTGCAGGCACTTTTAGTCACTGGGGGTACGGGACTCGCCGCGCGAGATCAAACCACCGAAGCCATCGAGGCGCTATACGATGCCTTGATCCCTGGATATGGCGAACTTTTTCGAATGTTGTCTTTTCAAGAAATCGGGCCTTCGGCTATGTTGAGTCGCTCAAGCGCGGGACGGGTGGGACAGCAAGTGGTCATCACCATGCCGGGTTCACCGGCCGGAGTACGCTTGGCCATGGAACGATTGATCGTACCCGAGTTGCCGCATCTGGTTTTTCATGCCGGAGGATAGTTCTCAATGCTCTCGAAAAAGTACCTAGCATATTTATTCCTCGCCGCAGCCTTCGAACCATCGGCCAGTCTTCGAGCAGACGATTTACGAGTTGAGGATCCGGCTACAAAAGCTGTAGCCGAACCCAAAGTGACGGTCCGCTACAACATCCCTTATTCGGATGTGGTCGAGTCATCTCTCAAGGCTGACATCTATCAACCGGACTCCGATGGATCGGACCCAAACGGCCTGTATCCTGGGATCGTGATGATTCATGGTGGTGCATGGATCGCTGGTGATAAATCTTACGATGCTGTTCATGCTCGCAAATTCGCAGCTCAAGGGTACGTGGTGATGGTGATCAACTATCGATTAGCGCCCACCCATAAACACCCAGCGCAGATCGACGATTGCTTTGAGGCAATCCGATGGTTGGTTTCGAACTCTGGGACCTATGGAGTCGACAGTGAACGCATCGGGGTTTGGGGATACTCTGCGGGGGGGCATTTGGCTGCGTTGGTTGCGACCAATCCGCGGTCGGGCATTCCGAGAGTGAAGGCGTGCGTTGCAGGGGGAGCTCCCTGCGACCTGCGGCTCATCCCCGATGACAGCGGCTTGCTGGCCGGTTTCCTCGGTGGTACTAGGCAGCAGATACCAGAGATCTATGAAGCAGCATCCCCTGTCCACCATGTTTCTGAAGATGATCCTCCCATGCTCTTATTTCATGGCGAGGCCGATCGCTTGGTCCCGATCACGTTCTCGCTCGGGATGCGCAAGCGACTCGAGGACAACCGTGTCGATTGCGAGTTTCTGCCACTCGCCAAAAAAAGTCACATCATGGCGTTTGTGGATCGCAGAGCGATCGAGCAGTCGATCGTTTTTTTCGATCGGCATCTAAAAAACGTATCAGCAAAGAACGACTCGGATAGCACTCCATCCAAGTAGCCGACGCTTGCATCAGCGAGATATCGCTGGCCGATCGCTATTAGGCCGTGTCGCGACCGGACGCGCCCTGACGTGACGCAATGGTTTACTTGCCATTTCTCTCTGTCCGGGCTCGATTGGTTGAGTTACTTCTGATCCATTTTGCTCGCTGATCGCTATCGCGAGCCAACCATCCCGCATCTCGAACTGAGACACCACCAAGCCTTGTGCTCGAGGATCCTCAAGCAAGCTTTGAGCGACCATAGGAATACTGGTGCGGGCCGAAAAGACTTTGGTGAAAATAGCGCGCAAGGGAACGCGATCACGTGCACCGAGGCGGTGACCATCAATACTGATTACTCCATCGCGCAACAGCTCGGCTTGCAAACCATCGATGGTTCTGGTGTAGGAGGAGCGAATCACAAAGTTTTTCAAGTGCATCCTGCCGGGTTGCTCCAAAGAAGCGATCCGCAGAGTCAGCCACATTTTGCCATCCTCAAATTCGATCGATATCGGATTCGGGGACGCGAATTGCAGTGTAACGTCATGCGGCGTATCGCTAGGGAGTTCTGGTCGCTGTTGCTGCAGAATATCTGCCAAAGAATCCGATAACTGCTGAATGGTCCAGTCCCGATTGGTGTCGATCGCGCGGTCCGCTAAGTTGTTGAAAATCGACTGGTGAACCTGCA
>CAYXFO010000430.1:0-3774 GCA_964464255.1 uncultured Pirellula sp. | reverse complement strand
CTGGTCAAGATCGACTGCACCTCAGCCAAGATCTCTTGGTAGTCCGACTCGTAATCGACCTTGGTCGGAAACACTTCCACTTCGAAATCGAGTTGCCGCTGACCGTTCACGTACACACTGAACAGGCTACGTCCAATCTGGTTTCGGAAGTTGATCACCCCATACGCGATCTGACCTGAGTCTTGGCTGCTCAGCGATTGCTCGATCAATGGATCGCGATGCCGAATCTGCAACGAATCGGCCGGATCCGCGCAGCGAGCAAAGACTTTGTAGTCCGTCTGCTCGTACAGTGGTGGTCCGCAATCGAACTCGGTGTCCGGTGCCAGCCGCTGCGCGATGCCATCGCGAGTCGTCTGCGGCAGGATCTTCAGGTTCACGGCGATCGGTTGCAGCCTCAGTCGCCCCATCACGGGCAACGTACGAGCGAGTACCGCAGGTTCATGGTCGCGTGCGCGATCCCAGTGAATAGTGAATCGGTTTGTCGCAATCGAGAAGAGGCGTCTCATGATTACAGCCAATACGAGGTGTAGCCATCCTCCAATCGCTTCCACATCAGGCACAGTCGCGCTGCAGACCGCGGCAACTGCGCGCCGTCGATCCAATCCGGCCTGCCTGTGCTGACCCAGTCATCCACCATTGACGTGATCGCATCCTCAGAATCGAATGGTTTCCCCTCGACGGCAACCCCCAGCAAGCCCATCAACGTCTGCCGGATCGCATTGCTACCACCTACCACGCGAGGCAAAATCTTCATCATCACGGCCAAGTCCAATGGATCGACCGATTCGCCACCGCGAGTTCGAAACAGATTCCGAATCTCCTCCGCCTGGATCATGAACATGATGACTTCATCGCGAGTCCGATACCCGACCTGCAGCTGGCAATGAACCAGTGACCGATTGATCTCCTGCAAAAGACTGGTCGCTTTCTGAGCGATTTGGCGATTCGTCGGGTTGGAGAGGTCAACCTCCGACATTCTCGAAGCCGAGCATTTCCAGTATTCGCTCGACCATTCCACCAACCCCGGAGCGTCACTCCCTGGATTGGTGGCATCGAGGCTCAAATCGACTTCGGATAGCTCGATCGTGAACGCGCGATCGAGCACTTTGCGACTGAACCCGTGCGAGCTCTCGTCCATATTCACCGTCCCAACAATACCGAGATTGGCAGGAATCGTTTGCTCCTGCCATTGGCTGAAATCCGCAGGTAGTTTCTGTGCCACCAGCGCCGTCGATTGATACCCTCCGTCCGGGCTCGGGCGCCGATCCTCGATCGCGCTGAGCACTTCCGCGAAATAGTGTTCGACCCGCGCCAGGTTCATCTCATCGATCAAGCAAACGTGGTATCGGTCTGGATCCATCTGAGCATCATGAGCCATTTGCAACACGCGGCCCGGTCGAAACCGATCGTTGAGATCGATGTAACCCAAGACTTCCGAGCTATCGGTCCAGTCCGGCCGAACCGAGACTCGGACACAGTTGCCGGCCGTTATTCGTGCAACGAGTTCTGGCAATTTCGATTTACCGGTCCCTGAGATCCCGGCCAAGATCACGAACGGTTTCGTGCGCAGCGCAGTCACGTAGGTTGCGATCTGCCATGGATGGAAGATGAAGCCCTCAGCATCGATCGCATCGACCAGTTGCTCCATTGCTTGTTTGAACAAGGATTCCGACACGGGTGGATTCACCATAGGCCACCATTTTGTTGCGAGGGCATCGAGGACTTGCTGTTGTCGATCGGGTTGTTGGAGGATCTGCCAGAACGCTTCATGCAGGCGAGCATGACTGATCCGTTCACCGATAAGGGAAGCGGTTGGCCGATCGAGCGGGACCAACTCGATCGGGTCTCGATACGCGTGGAGCCAGAACAGATCGTTGGCCATGCGAGCGAATCCTTCGGCCAGTTGTTGCTCCCCTGCGTTTTCATTTCCATGCTCCTTGATTCGTGCAATAAACCTTGGCAACAGCCAGTCGAATTCCAAATGATTTTGGGTCAATTCCCCCGAACGGATCCCTTCGATAACCAGTGCGAGAATGACCGGTTTGTAAAGGGTCGCGGTTTGCATCCCACGTATCAGCTCGATGAATACCTGCGTCGCGATCGCGGGATCCTCGAGCAGCACCACGGTCTTGCGATCTGCGGCAAGCGTCATCTCGGGAGATTGCAGATAGCACATTTGTCGAGCGGAGGTTCCGTCGAAATCGAAGCGATCTCCTTTCCCACCGTGCGAGCGTAGCCAATCTTGTTTTTCATCGTGCGATTTTCGCGTGATAGCGACTGTGGTATCGGTATCTAACCGGCGCACGATGCAACCCCTTTCGGTGACCGATTCGATGACGTATCCCGCTTCACGCTTTGGGCTGATGAAAACGACGTGTTGATCTGCGTAGATGCGCATCAAGTCGATGAAATCGGACACGGCTTTGCTCTGCGAAGGGTTGGAGTGCACATCGACCCAGTCTTTGTAGACCGTCAACAGCACCTGAAGGGAATGGGTCAGGTTATTCGGATTGGCTTTCAGTTCATTCAAATCGACGAATTGTTCGAAGACCATCCCCTTCGAGTATCTTCGAGCGCGGCTACCGACTCCGATTTCCGTTCGTTCCTCATCACCGCGAACTATGTCCTGAAAACCTACTCGTCGCAGATCGGCGCGTTGGGATTCGGAGAGTTGTTCCCATACTTGCAATGCTTTTTCATTTTCACGTGAGCGGAAGGCGGTAGCTGAGACACCGAGGCCCATTCGGATCCCGACAGGGTTTTCCGGCGAGAGGTGGATCACCGGATACACTCCTTCCTGCGCGCTCGTGGATTCCCGCGAATCAAAGATACTTACCCAGGGAACGGAAGCCCAATTTCCCATACCGACGGACGCATTGGCCAACCAATGTTCATTCGCAACGAGTTGAGGGACCAACTCCAGGGCCAGACTCTTGAGTCGTCGTTCGATTTGCTTCGCTTCGGATTCGCCGCTGATAGTAGGGGGCCGATTCGGGTAGATCGAGATCAGTTGAGCACAATGATCCCAGAACTCCTTCCAGCGAAGCAAAATCTCGTCGTTGACGGCATTCATCAAAGGCGTTTCCCCTGGCGAGCACGTACGATTCAGCAGTCAATCATTGTAATCTGTCCCTAAACCCGCCGCAGGCGTCTTGCACGAAGTCTTTTGGCGTGTGGCCATGAATGCAGTCATCTACCGTGAAGAACCAAAGGGTTATGACCGCTCGAACGGATTTTCGTAGGAAGGGAACACAATTGCTGTTAAGGCTGTTGGACTACACGGTCGTGAAGTTGAACCAGCGTAACGACTCGGTATCCTTCATCCAATGTCCGGGTTTTGATACCGAACATGAACCGGCGATCACGGGGATCTTGGTCGTGAATGCGGATGGGCAAGTGCAGCGTCGTTCGCTGCCGGACGATCCGTACATCTACCACCATAAATGGCTGTTTGTGGCGGACGACTACTCCGGGTTCGATGTTGCGGCCAGCAAGCAGCGGTCAGAGCTGTGGATGAAACTACCCGATGTCGATCGGTCGCGGATCGGACGGAAAAGTTTTTGGGAACAGCAGGTGGTGAGAAGAATAGCAGAGGGCTAAGAGCAGAGGGCTAAGAAGCAGAGGGCTAAGAGCTAAGAGCAAAGAGTAAAAGGCAAAAAGATGGAAGGGCAGAAAGATAGGGCGGAGTGTTGAGGGTTGAGAGGAAGCAGCCGTGCTTGGTTCCTAGTTCCTAGTTCCTAGTTCCTAGTTCCTAGTTCCTAGTTCCTAGTTCCT